>CAITDH010000178.1 GCA_903891045.1 uncultured Desulfobulbaceae bacterium
AGTCATAGACGTAATCATTGGTCTTAGGGTAAGCTCTGATGAAGAGACACAAGGTCTGGATCTGACCCAGCACAGTGAGGTTGGTTACAACCTGTAATGAGGAAAATAATTCCGTCTTTAAGTCAAACTGGCAATCTTTATGCTTGATTTAAAGACGGAATAAAAGAAGTTGAAAATAAGAAACAGAATCAAGATCCATAAACTGGATCGAAAATCTGTCTTATGTCCTCTGATTTTTGCTAAGGAGATGTTATGAAAAAAATTGAAGCGATTATTAAACCATTTAAGCTTGATGATGTGAAAGATGCCCTCAATGCTGTTGGCATCAAAGGAATGACGATCAGTGAGGTGAAGGGGTATGGTCGGCAGAAAGGTCATACCGAGATTTATCGCGGCGCTGAGTATGTTGTTGATTTTATTCCCAAGATCAAGATCGAGATCGTGGTGGGCGCGGACCAGGTGAATCAGGTGGTCGATACCATCAGAAACGCGGCCAATAGCGGTACGATTGGTGATGGCAAGATCTTTGTTACGCCTGTTGAGCGGATTGTGCGTGTACGTACCGGTGAAGAGGATCACGACGCTATTTAGTGCCTTGCAGATTATTTGCTTGTCTTTTTTACAAGAAAATAATCTGCGAAAGGCACTTATCCCGTTTACCGGGGTTGGTACCGTTACTGAGAGAGTAAGGCCTTTTTCTTGCTCTCTTGCTTTACTACGGCACTTTATGCCACTCACCGAAACAGCCAATCTTTTCTGACTGTTTCGGTGAGTGGCCTCTGCCAAATACCATGCAAGATATTTCATGAAGTCAACACCTCTTCGAGCTCAACGCGCTGCTCTGGAAAAACTGTGGCAACAGGGGCTGAGTGGTCAGGCCCTGCTTGCTGAGCAGAGTCGGCTGGTCGATGTCTTTATCTGTCAGCACTTCCAGGCTGCGGCCACTGCACTGAATGGTTCAATTGCCTTGGTGGCCCTTGGTGGATATGGCCGCCAGGAGCTCTTTCCTTACTCTGATATTGATCTGATGATTCTGTATCAGCCGGAGCAACAGGCCGAAATCAAACAGGTGGCAGAGGCTATTCTCTACCCACTCTGGGATTCAGGGCTTGAGGTTGGGCACGGGGTGCGTACTGTTGACGAGGCAATGGCGCATGCCGGCCAGGATTTCTTCTTTCAGGTGGCCATGCTTGATGCCAGGTTTCTTGCGGGGTCAAGGGAGTTATTTAATGAGTTGTTGGCCCGCTATCGCCTTTGTTTTATTGAAGGGGGACGGGAGGAATTTGTACGCAGCATGAAGGCCTGTCGTGAGGCGCGCCGGCAACGTTTTGGCAGTCATAGTTACCTGCTTGAACCTCACATTAAAGAGGGGAAAGGCGGCATGCGTGATATCCAGGCCATGCTGTGGACGGCAAAGGTTGTTTTTGGCCTGGACGGTCTGCCGGACATTGTGGAAGCGGGGATTCTGCTGGAGGAAGAGCGGGAGGCCTTTGCGACTTCCTGGAACGAGCTTGTCAAGATCAGGAACCGTCTGCATTATATCAGCGGGCGCAAGAATGATCAGCTTTATTTTGAGCACCAGGAGGCACTGGCCCAGGCATTCGGTTATATAACCGGCACGGGCATATTAAGTGTGGAGAGGTTCATGCGTGAGATGCATGGTCATCTTCAGACGATTGCGGTGATAACGGATCTTTTTTTTGAGCATGTGGACGAGGTCCTGGGTCTTGCGGCCAAGGATGAGCGGCCGAGCAGTGATCGGACCCTGGAAAAAGGGATCGAGCTCCGCAATAATCGCGTTCATCTGGCTGTTTCGGCCAAAGAGCTGGAGGTCAGGCCGTATCTGCTTATGCGTCTGTTTCTGGCGTCGGCGAGAGCCGGGGTTCCTGTTCATCATCGAACGCGTAAAATAGTCAGTGCCAATCTTGGTCTGATTGATGATAAGTTGCGGGTATCGCCACGGATGTCCAGGCCTTTTTTGGAGATTTTGCTGCATCCCGCTGATCCGCTTCCTGTTCTGGAGGTGATGCTGGAGACCGGGCTGCTTACGGCCTATATCCCTGAGTTCGCGCGGATCAGTACCTTGGCCCAGCATGATATCTATCATATTTACACGGTGGATCGGCATTTGTTGCAGACCGTGGCCGAGGTACGATTGCTCGCGGAACAGGATGCCGGTGTCTATCTGGCGGTGGCCTCGCCGCATATTCTCTTTCTGGCGGCCCTGC
>CAITDH010000179.1 GCA_903891045.1 uncultured Desulfobulbaceae bacterium
ATGATATTTTTTTGCTGGGGCTCAGTACGGCAAGGCATGCTTATCTGTATCTGGCCACTGATCAGAAGGCGCTGTTGTTTGGTCAATATGGGCAGGAGGTCTCTGATCCGGAAATATTTACTCTTTTTGGCTACCTTGATGCTCAGGATTCTTTTGAGAAATATTCCACATTCATCGGCTGTGAAGAGTATGAACCTGTGAGTGCGACAGGTTCGAGGTTCTGTCCTGTCTGCTTGGCGGCAGTAGGAGAATATCATCTTCTGGGCTGTCCGGTGGAGATCTGTCCCTGGTGTGATGGTCAGCTCAGTCGTTGTGGCTGCCGCTTTGAGCAGTTGGGGGTTGATGCGCTTGAGGATGAAGAAGAGCTGGAAGAACTGGAGAGGATCTTGGAAGAGAAAGGGCGTATCCCTTATGCCAAGGAGCAACGTCCATCCTATCCATCAGCTATGGATGAATAGGATGGTGTGATTTTGTAACGGGGGACGAGGATTTATTTCTTGCCATTGATACTTTTCAGATATTGAAAAACATCTGAGTTGGTCGAGAGGACAAGAGAGGTCTTGGTGCCGATGATTTCCTGATAGCTTTCCAGGGTTTTGGTAAAGGCATAAAATTCTGGGTTTTGGGTATAGGCCTCGCCGAATATCCTGGTTGCCTCGGCATCAGCCTTGCCTTTTATGCCGATGGAATCACGTCCTGCTGTGGAGGTAATCACTTTTAATTCCCGGTCAACCGTGCCGAGGATCTCGGCCTTTTTACCTTCGCCGGTGGAGCGTTTCTCCGCGGCAATCCGTTTTCTCTCCGAGATCATGCGGTCGTAGACCTTGACCCGCACTGACTCAATATAGTTCACCCGCTTGAACATGACATCAATCAACTCAATGCCGTATTGCGGGGTAGCCTTGGCTGCTGTCTCAATAATATAATTAGTGATGACGTCGCGGCCACGTTTGGGTGCGTCCCCTGAACTTTTACTGGTGTCGGTCATAGTCTCCTCGGACCAGTCGGAACTGCGAATTATTTCAATAAGATCATTCTTGTTGACCATGTCCCGGACAGTACCGTCAATGATGTCGTCGAGCATCGACTGGGCCCGAGTTTCGGTCTTGACCGCCTGCATATACTTCAGGGCATCAGTAATCCGCCAGCGGGCGGTGACATCAAGATATACATAGGTTTTGTCTCTGGTCGGGATCTGATTGGGGTCACCATCCCAGATCTGGATCTTTTTGTCAAAGAGGTTGACATGTTGGATAAAGGGGACTTTCAGGTACAGGCCCGCAGTGGTCTTTGGGGTGCCGATTGGAGCGCCGAACTGGGTAATTACTGCCTGTGTGCCTTCTTCAAGGATAAAAAAACCATCAAAGATGACCATAATGCCCAGGAGGATGAGACCGGTCAGGAAAAATTGAGCGATTTGTTTCATTTCAGTTTCCTTGTGGTGTCTATTTGGATTTCATGGAGTTTAAAGGGCCTGGAGTGGCGGAGAGATTGAGCAGAGGCAGTGGTGATTTCTGGTCTTCATCGATAACATAAACAGATGCCACCTCAGGCATGATTGTCTGCATGGTCTCCAGATACATCCGTCTGCGGGTGACCTCCGGGGCGTTTTTATATTCCTTGAGGATAGCCAGAAAACGTCCTGTCTCGCCTTGGGCCTCATTGATTCTGGCCGCGGCATAACCATGGGCCTCTTCAATGCTTTTTTTGGCATCGCCACGGGCCTTGGGGATGACCTTGTTGTAGGTCTCTTCCGCCTCATTGACCATGCGTTTCATGTCCTGGTCTGCCTCGTTGACCTCGTTGAATGCAGGCTTGACAGGTTCAGGAGGGTTGACATCCTGAAATTGGACGGTGCCGATGGACACGCCTGCCTCCAACTCGTCCAGTTGTTTCTGGAGCTCTTTTTTTGTATCTGCTGCCAGAAGATCACGGTGGCCGAGGACATAATCAAAGTCCATATTGCCGACCACCCTTCTGGTGATACTCTCTGATATGTCGCGCACTGCTTGACGGACATCTTTGACTTTAAAAAGAAACTTCAGGGGATCGTTGACCCGGTACTGGACGATCCAGGCGACATTGATCACATTGGTGTCAGCCGTGAGCATCAGGGATTCCATGTCAAAACCGCTTCGATCAAAGGTGCTTTGCTGTCCTGGGGAGCGGCTGCGAAAACCAAACTCTTCTTTCCTTATCTCTTCCACATCTACCTTGTACAAGGTGTCGATCAGGGGGATTTTGAAGTGCAGTCCTGATAGAGTGGTTTGGGAGTATTGTCCCAGACGGAGCACAACCCCCACTTCACCTGGAGATATCTTGTAAAAAGAGGCATATATAGCCTGAAGGATCAGGATGGCAAGGATGAAGGTCAGGAGCTTGCTGATCCCAGCCAAGGGGTTCCCTGGCTGGGAGGGAGTGCCTTGCCCAGAACCGCCTATGTTTGGTTTTTTTGACTCCGAAAAGGTGTCTTGCAGCTTTTTGATAAAGAGGGCTATCCATTCTTCAGGGGTTTGGGGTTTTTTCTTTTGGCCCCATGGAGGCTGTTGGTCCTGGTTGGACATAGAGTTGTTCTCCTGTGTTCGCTGTGGAGTGAAAGGGCGGTGTGTATTCTTTAAACCTTGAAAAGGTGATTGTATAGACTAAGCGTTCTGGGAAGGATTGCAAGTCAAAATGACATGTCTCTGGGAGAGGTAGAGGGCAACCCTTGCCTGGCCGGAGGGTTAGGTGCGGAGTGCCAGCAGCCAACTGCCGATAAGCAGGGCCAGAAAGAGGAGAAAGAGGACACTTTGGAATATAAGAGAATGGCGCAGGCTGTGGAGTGGCTCGCGTCCCAGGGCCTGTCCGAAAATTAGTCCGCAGAGCAGTCCGAAAAGGTGAGCGCCGATGTCTGTACGTTCACCGGAACTGCCTAATATAGCCAGAAGCGCTGATCCCGCCATAAGTGGCATGAGAAAGTGAGAGCCGGTGATGCTTTTGCGACCGAGGTGGGAGAGGGTGGCCAGCATGCCAATGACCGCAAATACTGCTGTGGAAAAACCGACGAACTGATGGTCTGGGCCATGAACAAGGATATTGATCAGGTTGCCGCAGCCGGCGGTGAGAAGGATGGAGAAGAGTCCAAGCCCAGTGCCGGTAATCCGGCAGAAAAAATGAACGAGCCACCCGCCAATGAGGCAGTTGCTCAGCAGGTGGAGTGTGTCGGCATGCAGGGTAAGGGCAGTCAACAGGCGCCACCATTCTCCCTTATGGAGGATGCGTTCCCCGTCTCCTGCCCCTTGTATAAACCAGAGGGAGTGTGTTGACCAGGGGCCGGTTACGGAAAAAAAGAGGATCAGGCTGCCCATCAGGAGAAGAGTAGGTGGTTGCAGTAGAGGAGTGAAGTCATGGTCTGGTACAGGAGGGCGTGGCGGCCAGTCTTGATTTTCGGCAAAATAGCTTTCTATCTCATGGATTGCCCGTAGTTCCTTGTCTGTCGGCACTAAAAGCTGCCAGTGGTTGTGGTCATAGAGAATGTGGTGTGGAATCTGGACAGCTGACAGTACCAGATTCCAGGTGGTTGCTGTCTCCTCCTGGTCTGTGGTGAGAAGGAGATGATCCGGGATTGCTTGAGGTTGGAATGTCATATTTTTTTAGGAGCTGTTACGAAACAACCATTATATCTCTGACCATTTCGTTGCGGCTTCTTATCCCGGTTGCAGCATTTCAAAGTTATAGTTATTTTTGAGTGACGGCCCATGCAGATATAAGAAATAATAAGTAAGTGATGGTTTGGGTCTTATTCTTCCGGCCACCACTTTAGGCATTAAATACTCTTTTGGCAAAGAGTTGGATTGCTTTTGTGGTTCTTTTGTCAGAGATGGCAGTAAGAAAGAGAGCTTGGCGGGAAAGTGGAGTTTGTCGGGATTGCGGGAAAGAGAGTTTCGTGCTATACGGCAAAGGCTGGCCGTATATATGTTTGCAGGCAGAACGAGAGAGACACGAGTGGCGGTCCAATAAAAAAGGGTTCCAACCTTGAGAGATTGGAACCCTTTAATCAATTTGGTACCGTAGAGAAGACTCGAACTTCCACGAGGAAACCCCCACTAGGACCTGAACCTAGCGCGTCTACCATTCCGCCACTACGGCACAACGAGGAACAATATGCTTGTCTGGACGTTTTTTGTCAAGACTTTCTTGGTGATGAGTTCAAAAAAAGAGAACGATGTAGGGTATAATGGAAATTTTTAGAGAACTTGAGGCGATTGAGAATACGTTTCCCCATGCCTGTGTCACTATCGGTAATTTTGATGGGGTGCACCTTGGTCA
>CAITDH010000180.1 GCA_903891045.1 uncultured Desulfobulbaceae bacterium
AGTTCGCCAGCGAACAGATTGCCGAGATCGAAACCGCCAACCCCCACATCGACGCTTTGCGTCTTCATCGCAACACCCACGAAACCCATCGCGAACTGCGCATGACCCCGGAACAGGCCTGGGAACTCGCCAAGAAGGAAAAGCGCTCCGTCCTGCGCCCCGCCCCGCGCTGCCCTTGGTGGCCTTCTGTTTGGAGTCTCCGCACAGCCCTCAAGGTCGGCTCCGACGGCCGCGTGCCTATCGGCACTCAGCGCCTGCGCGTCGAACGCCCCCCGGGCTCCAAGATAATCCTCTGTCTCCATCCCGCCGGCCATCACTCCGTACTGGCCGCTCCGCCTGACAGAAAGGAGAAACCGGTGCTCCTTTTTACAAATCGCCCAAAATGAACATGTCCTGCTTTGCTAACTACAAAGAATTCCTGGTTTGAAAACTACGCGGCAAATTGCTCGAATTGTCTTTACACGGGGCCTGGGACTTGGTAAAGTGGCTTTTGATGACAGGAAAGGCTTCATCAGGCGTGGGGATCTGTTGGCCTATCATCCCAAAATGGGGAGATAGACAGGTCTGTATAATCACTAGGCCACAGTGAGCACATTCGAAATTTAGTCAACACACAAAACAACAACAAACGTAGAAAAACATATCATGAGCCAAAAATGTAAAATATGCGGACGAACCCATGATGAGATACTAAGGACACTCAGCGGTATAAGCGTTCATGGTGAACTCGTCGGCACATGTCACCGCTGCGGGAATAGTTTCTGCACGAGTTGTGCTTTATATGAGTATTGGACGTTTTATGGTTGCCCGGAGAAGGTATCTACTTGTCCTGAATGCAGTGTGCCAATTCCGAAGCAAGGATGGGACGGAGGACCTTCGGGTATTCGTTAAGGTGATTTAACTGAAAGACCACCAATCACTGGATGTGGCCTAACTTTCTACGTTAGGCCACTAGACCAACACACAGTAAAAACAGAGAGGACACAAGAAATGAAATACAAATGCTCAAACTGTGGAAGTATCATGGAGGGAGCACCCCCAATGGCAAATGCCGTGCAAGACATGGGCATGTGCCGTTCATGCGGCAAATTCTTTGACAAGAAGACATGCGCGTTGTCAGACGAGAGACCTCAACGGTCAAGAACCCCGGCACCAACGCCCTCAGGATCTGACCAGAATCGGCAAAAGAAATGGTGGCAATTCTGGAAATAGCGTGGCCGTTACGCACCAACACCAGAACGACAAATAGCAGAAAGAACCAATACCATGAGCATCTGGAAACGACTGTTCGGCGGCGGCTCAAAGCCGCCGACACCTGGAAGCAAACCATCGCCACAGCCAGCCTCACCTCCGCGAACAGACCCGACGCCAAAACCCCAACAAGCACCCCCCGCTGCGCAGGTCACATTCCAGCGCGATGAGCGCAAGGCACATCCAGCAGCACCGCATATTCAGATTACCAAGAAGATTTACTCCGCGCAGAGCAGAGATGCCGCGATAGCATTTTTGCGCACCCAGAGTGTGTCGGAGCCATTCTTTTACATTGAGGTTGACACAACATCAGGAAAGTTTGGAGTAGATAAT
Source organism: uncultured Desulfobulbaceae bacterium (assembly GCA_903891045.1). GTDB lineage: Bacteria > Desulfobacterota > Desulfobulbia > Desulfobulbales > Desulfocapsaceae > UBA2270. The sequence continues at coordinate 1,585 of CAITDH010000180.1, forward strand.
GGCGGGCGGATTTATGATAGCAAAGGGAGTTTTATAGAGGCAGAACCGGAACCAGAAAAGGTGGCATACGACGCCGAAACTGAAAAGATGTTGTCAGAGCTAGAGCGCGATAGGCCCTCACGGAGGCAGACTCCACCGGAGATTTTGGCGCAAGGCGAAGCTGCGCTCCGATGCTTGAGAGTCATCATTGAGGATGCGTCCGCCGATTTTAATTTGCGTCGGTTGGCCGTATGGTGGGGCTCCCAGTTCGGCACCGCGGGATTTAACTCCTTTCTGAACAAGCGGTTTGTTGAAGGAAAGGATCGTGTGAAGCTTTACCAGAAGACAGAGTCCAGTCGCAGCGAAATTGCACGCGCCGAGGAAGGACTACATATTGCAGCCGTGGATGTATTGAGTGGCAAATGGAAGCCATGACCATATGGCCTAACCCTAAAGGGTGTATTGCTGCGGAGCGCAGCGGAGCCAGCAAATACACCCATAGTTGAACGAGCCCGTGCCGGTGTCGGTTCTCACTGCACTAGTTCACCATCAGCCAGGGCGTATTACGCAAGTATTTGGTTGCATACTGCGCTTCTAAACGTCAGCGAGTCATTTAGCAACTAAGGGTGAGGGGTTGCGGTGCCTGAGCAAGAGCAAGTGTCCTTGCTAGGCGGCAGCGGGATGAAGAGCCCGCTGGATTGCCTGTAATCCCTTCGAGTATTTCTCGCAGAGATTCAGCCGTGCCGTGGGGCTACGCCGGGGGGACGCGGGCGCTGAAGGTCTGCGGGCGGTCCTGCCAGCCGTTGATCTGCTGGACGGTCCGGATAAAGACCCGTTTGCCGGCAGGCGGCA
>CAITDH010000181.1 GCA_903891045.1 uncultured Desulfobulbaceae bacterium
CAGGCGCTGATTGACCTCGGTGGTAGATTCCTCCTCCTCGATGATGGCCTTGAAGGAGTTGAGGCTGAAGGTGTTATCCACCATGATGTTGAGCTGATGGGCCAGTTGTCCGACCTCGTCATTGCTTTTGACTGTAATGCGCTGGGAACGATCACTTTCACCTTTGGCAATATAGGTAATTTTCTTGAGGATACTCTGCAGGGGGGTGGCGATGAGAAAGATATAGAGCAGGGTGGCCACAGTCAGGATTGCGGCAATACAGATACCGATGATAAGAGAACGGGAAGTGGAGGTGGAAATGATTTCTTCCAGTTCTTTAAATTGATCCGCGTGCTGCGTATTACTTTCAACGGCCATGGTAATAACGATATTATATGTCTTGTCAAGAGAATCGGTCAGGGTGGAGAGCAGAGTCTCTTTTTTCTCTGCCGGACACTGGTTGATCAGACATTGGGTCAGGGCGTGAAAGGATTGTTCAAGAAGGTGTGATTCCTTTCCTAGCGAGGAGATCAGTGTGTTCACCTGAGGGTCGTCTGATTTCTGCAGAGTAAACATATCAAGGGTTTTGTTGGCAACCTTGGCTACATCCAGTACTGGCCCGCCGTTTTGCAGGGCGTTAATCATGGACTTTAAGTCGACCAACCGCTGCTCATTGGCCAGGATGTTGCGATTATCTTCTTGGAGTTGTGAGGCGTTGAGGGTGTAGATCAGGGAGATCTTGAATCCGTTGATATTACGTAAAATGTATTGGCTTACCTTGTATTGAGGGATAGCGATATCTCTGATGACATGGTTTCTGTCGGCAATTTTTTGCAGGGTGACTGTGTTAACAGTGATCAGCAGGGCGAATCCCAGGAGGGAGACTACCAGCATGCCTATCAATTTTCCGGTGATACCGGTATCCAGACATTTTTGGAGGAAGGCCCCCAGAAAGGTATCTGATGAACAGGTAAGGCCAAGCAGTGAGAATGTTTTGTCCTTGCATATACTCATTTCAGGTTGAGCCATGGAGTATCCGATAAGGTGGAAGGTGAATGAATTTTAAGGATTCGTATTGTTGCCAATTTATTATCGATAGTTTTTTCTGCTTGTCAAGGAAAGAGATGGGGCTCTGAACTTTTTGTTGTCACAATAGAAGACTTGAGGGCCATGTCAACGGCTGCAAAATACTGTTCCTCTGTGTTGGCTTTTTTTATCTTTTTCCATAGTTTTGGCTGCCCTGGAAAAGAAGCGGCAAGATAGGACCATATCTGCTTCATCCTGCCGAGCAGATGGCTGGGTCCGGCGAGGCTTTCCTTGTAGCCGGCATAGAGATCCTGGTGGAAGGCCGTCAGCATGGTTGCGCGTTGTTCGGCGCTGAACTGTTCGCCTTTTATGGCCCTGGCCAGAAAGGGGTCGGCCAGGATGCCGCGGCCGATCATCCACCGCTGCACCGTAGGAAATTGCCTTTGCAGGCTGTAAAAGGTGTCGGTGTCGGTTATGTCACCGTTATAGACCAGCGGGTGCCGGCTCAGTTCCTGGCAATGACCGAAACTCTCCGGGTCGGTTGTCCCCTTGTAGAGCTGCTTGCCCAGCCGGGTATGGATGATGATCTCTTTGAGCGGGTAGTCATTGAGCCGGGGCAGAAGGGCGGCCAGTTCATCCGGGTGGTTGAGGCCCAGTCGGGTCTTGATGGAGAGTTGCATGGGCAACCGGGGCAGGATGTGATCAAGCATGGCGATGATGGTATCGGGATAGGGCAGCAGGCCAGA
>CAITDH010000182.1 GCA_903891045.1 uncultured Desulfobulbaceae bacterium
CTCCACAATTTTACGAGTGGTTTTTCGAGTTGCCTTTTTCTATCAAAGGCCCACCTTTCAATAAAGACAGAGGCGAAAAAGAAAGGGACCAAAAGAACTATGGCAGCAGTAGTTACCATCCAATCTAAATCTTCTTCGTATGGAATAAGCCAAGGAGCTTGAACAATAACCGCAAATAGTTTTTGGGGAAGAGTTTCTATTCCGAAAGCTTTTCCGCCCCCTGAAATCCCAAGTTCAATAAGAAGAAGTGTTCCCCAAGTAAGAGGAATTCCGATGAGTGTTGATGCAGCGTTTGCAAGCCCTGTCCTAAAAAGCGCAGGCTTCCACATCAAGCCAAGGATTCGTTTGGCAATCCATGCTTCTATAATAACGACCGGGATGAATGCCATCCACGAAGCAGGCCAAAGCAACGCCAGCATAGGGACACCAGCATCTGCTTGTGCCATCGTCGGTGCCAAAATGCAAAGTAAGGTAAAAAAGATAAATCGCAGTTTTTTTGATTTCATTTGCGAAACGTTGTTCATGAACTGGTCTCAACCATGGATCAAGCTTATCCAGAGCAGGAAGGTACTGGATCATACCGCCGCCTGCAATCCTTACCCGGAAAGAACAGGGGCGGAAAAACCGAATGCGGTATTGGCGGTTTCGGTAAAGCGCCAACAGCGGGAGCAAAGGAGGAGAGACAAGATAGAAGATGCCACTCTCCTTCATTGCTCGAAGCGAACAATCCCTATCACGCCATAGCGCCTCTGCTGCCATATTTATCATTGATTACTTTCCCCTTCTTTGTTCTCCTCTTTGGCCTTGACAGAGCTCTTTTTTCGTTGTAAAAATTTTTCCCTTATCATAATTAAATAGTCTCATTCGTTCCTGTCTCTTGACAGTTCGGGGAGCCAACAATACTGTGTTATTTCAACCTCTGCCCATATAGGCAGTTTACATTTCATTCATCAGGAGAACAATGCATGTGTCGTTTAGCCCTGAAAACCGCCATTGAGCCTTTTTCACCCTATGAGGTTCTCACGGCCATGGAAGCCATGCAGGAAGGCTATGATGGCTCCGGGCTTGGCCTGTTACTGCGCGGCCTACACTTTGAGGATTACAAATACGACTCAAAGCACCCTGTTCTTTCCGGGATTGCCCATAGTGAAGCAGCCTGGCAGCGCCTGAACGCCATCATGGCGCAGCGTGGTTATGAGCTGAAATATGACCACGAATTTGAGACCCATCCCGCAATGGTCGAGGCCAAGGATCGCTATCGCTATTTTGTCCGGGTCTATAAGATGCCCGCGGCCTTTGAAGGCAAGAGCACGGAAGAGATCGAAAACGAACTGATGCTCACCCGCCTGTTCCTGCGGGCCAACGGGGAAGAAAACGGCAACGACCTCACCGCCTTTTCCTTCTGGCCCGATGTGGCCATGATCAAGGAAGTGGGCTGGCCCATGGAGATCGGCAACGCCCTGACCCTCCATGACAACCGGATCACCTCCCGGGTCTGCATGGCCCAAGGCCGTCAGAACACCAATTACGGCATCAACCTCTATGCCTGTCACCCTTTCTTCATCCAAGGCATTGCCACCATGACCAACGGCGAGAACACCGCCTTTGTGCCCATCCGCGACTGGCTCCTTGGCAAGCATTTCCCAGGCTATACCGGCTATCAGAGTGACTCCGAGGTCTTTGCCCATATCCTCCATTACACCCTGAAACAACTCAAACTGCCCCTGCAGGCATATAAACACATCATCACCCCGCTGAAAAACGCGGAACTGGACAAACATCCCCAGGGCGTTTTTCTCAAAGGCTTGCGTGATGTCTGCCGCCGCTTGATTATTGATGGCCCCAATGCCGTCATCGGCACCCTGCCCGATGAGAGCTGCCTGCTGGTCATGGATCACAAAAAGATGCGTCCAGCCACCGTCGGCGGCCGTGACGGGGCCTGGGCCATTGCCTCCGAGATGTGCGGCGTTGCCGCCATGGTCCCCGACCGTGACCCAGCCAATGATTTCCAACCCATGCGTGAACATACAATTATTGTACCACCAGATAGAAAGGAACTGACAATATGGTCTCAGCACGATCCGTATCCGTTGGCCCAAGTAGCTTAAGCTACACGGACCTCCCCTGGATAATCCAGCACCGGGAAGACAGGTGCACCCTCTGCGGACGCTGCACCGCCGTCTGTCCAAAAGAAGCTATCTATCTGGCCTACCGGCGGCAGAGGATGCCGAAGCTTGACGTCCTCAAGAAGGCACGCGGCAACGAGTACCGTACCTTTGTCGGTATCCGCCAGAAGACCAACATGGCCAATGCCTGTATCGGCTGTTCCATGTGCGCCATGGTCTGCCCCAATGAGGCGATCATGCCGGTGCCCAATACCAATGAGCACCGCACCCTCTTCTTCCATAACCAGAAGGGACAGCCTCAGACCCGTGGTGGCCGGAGAAATGTCAGTGGTCCGAATCTGCTTGACCGGATCATGTTTGACCGCATCTCCATGCTCACCGATCCGGCCCTCGATGCCGGACGTCATGAATTCAATCTAACAACCACCCTCGGCCGGACCCTTGCCCCGGAAGAATTCCTGAAACGCCAGAGAGAAGGCGGCTGGATTCCTCCGACCCGTGAGATCTTCCCCTTTGTCATCGGCTCCATGTCCTTCGGTGCCCTCTCTCCCAATATGTGGTTGGGCCTGCTCCAGGGCGTGGCCTATTGCAACGAGGTGTTAGGGATTCCTGTGGTCATGTGTACCGGCGAAGGCGGCTGTCCGCCATGGATCTTGAAAAGCCCCTATCTTAAATACATCGTTCTCCAAATCGCATCCGGTTATTTCGGCTGGGACGAGATCATCCGCGCCATCCCCGAGATGCAGTGCGACCCGGCAGCCATCGAGATCAAATATGGCCAGGGTGCAAAACCAGGAGATGGCGGCCTGCTCATGTGGTTCAAGGTCTCTAAGCTGATCGCCCGTCTGCGCGGGGTACCTGAGGGTGTTGACCTGCCTTCACCACCTGTACACCAGACCCTCTACTCGATTGAAGAGAGCGTCATGAAGATGATCCAAACCATGTCCACCGCCTTTGGCCACAAGGTCCCGGTCTATCCTAAGATCTCGGCCTCCACCTCGGCCAAGTCCGTGCTCAACAACCTGGTCCGCAACCCCTATGCCGGAGGACTGCTCATTGACGGCATCGACGGCGGCACGGGTGCAGCCTACAACATCTCCATGGACGCCACCGGCCATCCCATCGCCTCCAATGTTCGCGAGTGTTATCTCGATCTGGTGGCCCAGGGCAAGCAGAACGAGATCCCTATCTTTGCTGCCGGCGGTATCGGCAAAAATGGCAATGTAACCCAGAACGGCATGGCCCTGATCATGCTGGGCGCCTCCGGGGTCCATATCGGCAAATATATCATGCAGTCGGTTGCCGGTTGTCTTGGCAATGAGAAGAGCCGTTGTAACGTCTGCAACGTCGGCATCTGCCCCAAGGGCATTACCAGCCAGAACCCGAAACTGTATCGACGTCTCGACCCTGATCTGGTGGCCGAAAGGGTGGGCGAGGTGTTCATGTCCATTGCCACCGAGGCCAAAAAGATCATGGCACCTTTGGGCCGCTCCCAGAGTCTGCCGGTGGGCATGTCCGATGCCTTGGGTATCAGCGACAAGGACGCCGCCGATCGGCTGGGGATTAAATACGTCTGTTAAGGAAAGAAGATTTCGAGATGTTCAATGTTAACGAACCGGTTCTCTCCCGAACAATTTAAATTTCAAATCTGATTTTGAGGTGTTTTCAGTGGGTACGATTGTTGTTAAAGGTCTTGACGAAAATGGCCACCGCATCAGTTCCATGGATTTTGAAAAACTGGTACGGGAGGCTGCGGACAAGACAAATCATCTGAGCCTGGAGACCTTTGGCCAGCATAATATCGGCATACGACTGCAGCGCGCAGACGGCCTGACCATAGAGACCAAAGGCCCTGCCGGTCAACGTCTGGGTTGCATGGGCATGCCCGGCACCTCCATTATCTGCCACGGTGCGGCCTCAGACGACGTGGGCTACCTCAATATCGGGGCCGAGGTCACTGTCCTTGGGGATGCCACCAACGGGGTGTGTAGCGCCATGGCCAACGGCAAGGTGTATATCCGTGGCTCCATCGGTGCCCGTGGCCTGACCATGACCAAATGGAATCCTGAATACCAACGGCCGGAGCTGTGGGTACTTGGTTCTACCGGTGACTCCTTTGCCGAGTTCAACTGCGGCGGCATCGCTGTGGTCTGCGGCATTGATGCCAAGAATCCAGTCAATATCCTGGGATACCGGCCCTGTGTCGGTATGGTTGGCGGCACCATCTATTTCCGCGGCCCGATCGACGGCTCCCATCCTAAAAGCAATGCCAAACTTGACCGGCCATCAGATGAGCAGTGGCAGTGGCTCATGGATGGAATGGATACGTATCTGCAAAAGATTGGCCGCACCGACCTGATGGCCACCCTTGCTGTGCGCGATGAATGGCAGATGCTGCAAACCGTCACCCCGCAGGAGCGGGCCCTGATGTTTTCCGGTCCCATGCCCATGGCAGAATTCCGTAACAAGCACTGGAACAAGGCATTCGGCGGCGGCGATCCCCTGCGCGATCTGGCCCCCGGTCTTGACCGCAGCCCCATTGAAGCGGTACCTACCGGCGATCTGCGCCGCAAAAAGCCCTTCTGGGCCAACCGCGAGTCCGCCGCCCCCTGCACCTATTACTGCCCGGTCCACATCCCCACCGTCGATCGTCTGCGTCTGATCCGTGAAGGCAAGATCGACGAGGCCTATGAGATGCTCCTGCGCTACACCCCGCTGCCGGCATCGGTCTGTGGAGCGGTGTGCCCGAACCTGTGTATGGAAAACTGTTCCCGCTCAGGCGTTGACGAGTCCATCGATGTCCAGCTTCTCGGTCGTGCCGTGGCCAATGTACCGGCACCGGCCATGGCCGCACCCATCGGCAAGAAGGTGGCCATTATCGGCGGCGGCCCGGCAGGCATGAATGCGGCCTGGCAACTGGCGTTAGCCGGAGTTGAGGCCCATATTTTTGAACAGGACAAACAGATTGGCGGTAAGCTGGCCCAGGTGATCCCCTGGGAGCGTCTTTCCCAGGCCGTCTGGGATCAGGAGATCAAACGTTTTCTGGATACCCCCAACATTCATGTCCACTTGAGTGTGGACATGAGCAAGGAGAAATTCCAGGAACTGCAGAACAATTTTGACTATGTGGTGGTGGCAGTCGGTACCCATGAGCCACGCCGCATCCCCTTCCCCGGCAATGAACGGGTTATTCCCGCCCTGCACTTCCTGAAAAATGCCAAAAGTGCCGCCCCTGACCAGGTGGGCAAGGAAGTGGTCATCATCGGGGCCGGCAATGTTGGTTGCGATGTTGCCTGTGAGGCCTACCGCCTTGGCGCCGAGAAGGTGACCCTGGTTGATATCCAGAAGCCACTGGCATTCGGCAAGGAAAAAGAAGCGGCAGAGGCCCTTGGTGCGGTCTTCCGCTGGCCGGTCATGACCCGCGAAGTGACCGATCAGGGTCTTGTCATGGATACCGGCGAGTTGATTCCGGCCCAGACAGTGATCATCTCCATTGGTGATGTACCCTCGCTCAAGTTCCTGCCGGAAACGGTTGAGACCGTCACCATCGGCGGCGCAGCCTGGATCAAGACCAAAGATTCGCACCTGACCACCAACACCAAGGTTCTGGCAGTCGGCGATGTCGAAAAACCGGGTCTGGCCACCAACGCCCTGGGAGCCGGCAAGACCGCCGCCGAATTCATCATCGCCGAATTCAAGGGTGTGGAATGGAAACCTTTTACCCAGCACCCCATCACCCAGCAGGCGCTGACCATCACCCATTATGTGCCGGATGAGCATATGCGCATCCACACCGAGCAGGCCCAGGCCGAGAGCTGCCTCTCCTGCGCCTCCTGCCGTGACTGTCATCTCTGCGAGACCATCTGTCCCACCGGGGCCATCACCCGGCGTGAGCTGGAATATGGACACACCAACGGCTACGAATCTGGACTGGATGGCAGCTGGGAGTACACCTCCGACAACAAGAAGTGTATTGCCTGTGGCTTCTGCGCCGACACCTGTCCCTGCGGTATCTGGATGATGCGCACCTTTTAATTCTTTATCCAGAGTAGAATATAAAAAAGCCCTGCAGGAGAGTATCCTGCAGGGCTTTTTTTATATTGACGCACCTATGGTGCTTGCCAGATGGTCAACTTCAAAGACGATTTTCACGTATAAAAACAGAACTCGCTCAAATCCCGACCACCTCTCTATCAATATCTGCACACCATGTACTGAGCCTTGTCTCCTATGCATCATATTTCTCTCGCATTCAACGCAAGAATAAATATATAATTATAAAATAAGCAAGGTATGTCTCCTTCCATCTTTTAAATCAAGATGGAGATCCAAAAGCGAGCGATATGGAAACTCCACACTCACATGAAAATCCTCATCACGATGAATTCATTAAGTAAAAAAGAAATTCTCAAGATAGTTGCGCCATCGCTGCTTGCCATGCTGCTCTTTATCTTTACCATATTTGGCGTGGCCCTGCCGGCTTCCCAGAAAAACCTGTTGCACCAGAAGCAGTTGATGCTGATCGAGTTGGTACACACCGTATGCAGTACCCTGGAGCATTATGATGCCCAGGTCAAGGAAGGGAAGATATCTCTTGCCAAGGCCCAGGATCTGGCAAAAGAGCAGATCAGGAAACTGCATTACGGGCCGGACCACAAAGACTATTACTGGATCAATAATCTACAGCCCAGGATGATCATGCATCCCTACCGTCCTGATCTGGAACAGCAGGATTTGTCTCCGTTTTCCGATGCATCCGGCAAGCATCTCTTTACCGAGATTGTTCAGGTTGTCAAAAAAGATGGCGCCGGATTTGTCCCCTATATGTGGCAATTAAATGATGACCCGCAGCATGTTGGTTCCAAGCTTTCATACGTAAAACTGTTTCAGCCATGGGGCTGGGTAATCGGCACCGGGGTGTATCTGGATGATGTCCATTCCGAAATTGCCCAAATTTCTAAGAAAATGGTTTATATCTCCCTGGCAATTCTACTTTTTATTGCCTGCATCTCATTTTTTATCATCTATCAGCAAGTCAAGAATCTCAGACAACGACAGATTGCCGAGGCCGAGGTGGAGCGATATCGTCAAAATCTGGAAAGACTTGTCGAAGAGAGGACAGAGGAACTGCAGCTGGCCCAGTCAAAGATTAAAATACTCAATGGTTTTCTTCCCATCTGCTCAAATTGCAAAAAAATCCGAGACGACAAGGGGTACTGGAATCAGATTGAATCGTATATCAGAGACCACTCTGAGGCCGAGTTCACCCATGGAATCTGCCCTGTCTGCGCAAAAGAACTCTACCCCGACATAGACTTCTCAAAATTATTTCCAACAGAATCTACAGAGACAGAAGAGCAAGAATAAGGGTTAGACTTGGAATCCCAATTTTCTGAAACGTTTAGCAGATATAAGCCCAGAACAACCGCATCTCCCCTGCGACTATCTTTGCGACAGGTGCATTTCAACAGCCTTTATCGCATCAGCGGCAGAACTCGTTATGCCACCGGTATAACCTGAACCTTCGCCTATCGGATACAAATTTTTTATATTTACTGATTCATATTTTTCATTGCGTTGAATCCGGACAGGAGAGGAAGTCCGTGTTTCCGCACCTAACAATATCGCCTGACTGGAAACAAATAAGGGGACTTCTTCTTTCCATTTATGAAAGGCGGCCATCAGCTCCGAAACCACAAATCCTGGGAAGATGTCTCTCATATCAGCAGCAACGGCCCCCATCTTATAGGAGGTTTGATGCAGACTGGCAGCCCCGTCCTTACCCAAAAAATCCAGCAGATTCTGGGCCGGAACCTGCCAGCTGCCCCCGCCGGCCTTAAAGGCATTGCGCTCAATATCCTTCTGGAATGCTATACCCGCCAGGGGATTGCTGGATTTATAATCATCGACATGACAACTCACCACCAACGCCGCATTGGAAAAGGGTGAAGACCGGCGCGAGTAGCTCATCCCGTTGAGAACCAGCAAGCCTTGTTCAGATGAGGCATTCACCACCTCACCGCCAGGGCACATGCAGAAGGTATAAACTCCCCGCCGAATCTGCCGATTGGTATAATTCAAGGAATAGGTGGCAGCCCCCAGGCCGGGAAAATCCTTATATTTGTTACCATAGCGCATCAGATTAATGGTTTCGACAGGATGCTCAATCCTCACCCCCACCGAAATCGGCCGCTGCTCAAGGGCGACCCCCTTTTCATGCAGCATCGCCACGGTATCGCGCGCCGAATGGCCTAGGGCAATATAGATACTCGAAGAGATATATTCCTTCTCCCCGTTGATGATAATACCTGAGGCCACACCGTCCGCGATCAGGATATCCGTCATTTTGGCGCCATAGTAGATTTCTCCGCCCCGCTCCAGAATATAATTCCGAATATTGCGGACGATGGCACACAATACATCAGTGCCCAGATGGGGTTTACTGATATACCCTATTTCTGCAGGCGCCCCGAATTTTATAAAGGTCTGCAACACCCGGTTGATAAAGCTCGTATTATTATCTCTCCGGGAAAAGAGCTTGCCGTCCGAGTAGGAACCGGCGCCCCCTTCACCAAACTGGATATTGGATTCAGGGTTGAGCTCCCTCTCTTCTATAAATCGTTGTACATCAAGGGAGCGTTCCTCTATCTTTTTGCCTCGTTCAAAGATCATCGGCCTAATTCCGTACTCAAGAAATTCAAGGGCCGCAAACATGCCGGCAGGACCGAAACCGACGATGATCGGCCTCTCCTGAAGGGTTACTCTCTTCCTCTCTGCCTTGCTTGGCTCTGTGTATACGGGAAAGTGCTGCCTGTTTTTAAAACTGTCAGCAATCGTAACAACGAGTGAAATTTTGTAAGAAAACTGTTCAATATTTTTCAGCTCAAGGGATTTACTCAAAATCTTAACAATAGAGATATCTCCTGCGCCTATTCCCATCTGTTGCGAAGCGGCATTGAGATAGGCATCGCCCCCATCTTTTTCAATGGGAATTTGCAAATTGCTTAATATCAGATCCAAAGAAACACTCCCATCTTTCTTGTTTTCATCAGGGACTCAGAAAAGAGAAATATACCTGAATCGCGCCTGGGTTGGGGTCAGATTCTTCTTCCTGTTCATCTTTTCTTCATCAACAATGCCATTATTTTTAAGATTAAAAGAGTCCACGGAAATCCATGCAAGAAAAGGTCAAACCAGTCTAACGGCTTGATCAGGTTTCCCCGTATCAACATTGATAACTTTTCGACAATATGGGGCGGGGAAAATGGCGCAAGACCGAGCGTTGCGCATAACAAGATAACCATCCCCCAATTTAATTGATCAACTACGGATACTATGCTTTTCATCGTTCTTCATCCTCATCATCGAAATAACCGACCGGCCTGTTGTTGGCTGCTCTTTACTCTGGCCTCACAATATCTGCGAACGGCATTCTAACCCTTAATCCATGGGGACATCAATCAGAATAAAGTCAGAGCGTTCCAGGGCCTTAATGACCAACGGCTCATC
>CAITDH010000183.1 GCA_903891045.1 uncultured Desulfobulbaceae bacterium
AATTCTATCGGAAAAACCTGGGCCTCGTCGATGATTAACAGAACTTTTTCTCCCATCCTCTCGCAATTATCCAGGAGATTTGAAAACTGCAGGATGAATTCGCCTTTATTGCCTTTATAGCTGACACCCAATTTCCCCCCTAAATAATGGAGAAATTCGTGTCGGCTCAGGGTCGGATTATTAAGAACACAGAGCCGCACCTTGTGTTTCAGCATACTCAGTAAGCTGTTGAGTATTGTTGTCTTGCCGGCTCCAACCCCACCGGTAAGCAAGAGAAAGCCTTTATCTGCGATAACGCCGTAGCGCAATGTTGCAATAGCTTCCCGATGTGCCTCGCTCAGATAGATTAAATCCCCAACTGGGGCAAGCTCAAACGGTCTTTTGTTTAATCCGTAAAATTTACGATACATTCTTAACTATCTAACTTATTTATATTAATTAATTATTTGATTGCTATCAAAAGATGATTCGTCCATGTTTCCAGAAAAAAACGATTGCGAGAACAATTGCTACTCCACAGGCAAGAAAAAAAGCCGTCCCCAGTGTGGTCCATATACGCTGCCTGGCAATTTCTCTTTTCAATGGTAAGTGCGGGACTGAACAGATGACTTCCAAGTTAAAAGTCTCTTCGAGTTTGGCTGGATCCCTGAAAGAGGTATCAAGTAATTCGAGCCCAAACACTAAACCTGCCCCAAGGCCGCAACCGACCAGTAGGGCAATTCCCATAATTTTCAAAAAATCAGGTTTAATCGGTTTCTCTGGCATCCGAGCAGGATCTTCGATTTTAAACTGACTTCCTTTCTGCTTTCGCTCAAGGTTCAGGGCTGAATCTGCCTGCAGGTTCTGGCCAACAAGAAAATCGTAACGGTGCTTTAACTCACCGTACTCCCTTGTCAATGCAGACCATTCAGCCTCTCTTACTGGCGCTGCAGCAATCCATTGCTCGTATTGTTTTATAAGGACCTTGATTTCTTCTCTTTCCTTATTCATCTTTTCAATATTCAGACTGACTTCATTCATCTGTTTCTGAAGCTCAAACTGTACATTCGTTCTCTGTAGACCCTTTTCTGTGGAGGCCTCATTCTCTGTTTTATGCAGAGCGGTCTTATTGAAACTGGAAATTTTCTTTTTAAGACTCTTAATTCTCGGATGCTGGTCTGTGTACCTTTCTTGTAGGGCTTGAAGCTCAGCCTGAAGTTGATCGAGTGTCTCAGCACCTCTTCCAACCTGTGATGGTTGACCATTTAATATCATTTGATCAGAGTTATATTTTTTGTTCTCCAGATCCTGCCTTTTCTCAGTAATCTGGTCTCGCATGAGCACACGAGTCTGCTCTAGATGCTGGATGGAATCCTGCCTACTTTGATACTGAGTCTGCAATGCGATCAACCTCTCTGTATTAGAAGTTCGTTGATCTGCCATCTCATTATAATATTTTAATTTGTAATCACGCATGACCGCTTCTTTCTTATCAAGCATCTCTTTGACCATACTAAGTTCATCCTTTGTATAGGCCAACGTTTCAGACGCTCGCTCCTCACGATACTTCATGTTTTCTTCTATAAAGCGAGATGATAATGAATTTGTTACACGAACAACCTTATTGGGATCGCTCCCTGTAAATGAAATACTGAAAGTATCACCACCCACCTTAGACGGGAAGATATCGATATTGCGGCGCATCGCCTCCACGATATCTTCCATGGGCAAATTCTCGCGCTCTTTCTTGTATAATCCTTCAGTATTAATAATTGCCTCAAGACTGGTCCTGCTTGATACAATCTGAGCCAAAGTGCTCACGACATCTTTAATTTTCGTGTTTATTTCCGGTGACATCTTGGCGGGATTGACACTCTGCTGCTGATAACTCAGTAAACAGGTACTCATATAGACTTTTGGCTGTTTCAGATATGCACCGAGTCCTATGACAATGCTGATTAGGAGACAACTAACAATTATCGCTTTTCTGCGACCTGCAACATCAACCAATTGTTTTATATTTTCTAATTGCTGTGTTTCCATTTGTTACGTTTATTCTCCTGATACCGTTTACAAACAATTATTTACTAAGAAATCAACAAGGAAAAGTATAGAATAATTCACAATTTTTATCAAACATTATATATCCCTGCGCTTTGGTTCAGATTAACTCCCTGTACACCATTTTGCCAAATCAGAGGTCATTTCCATGAAAAAACAGGGTGTGCCCAGACCGCATATTGCCAGTCAGTTATTCTGATATCATTGCCTTTTCCGGCGGTGCGGTCAACAATCTCTGTGTCGTTGAGATGGTGTACCGTAGGTTAGAGAAGAATCGGCAGGAATAGTTTGGAAAACCATAACTGCTCTGGTGGCATCGCTCCATGCCCCTTTACAGGGGGAGGCATAAATTAAAAAATCATACAAGTAGTGGAGGATGGGGTGTATTGAGCATGTCCATATCCATATATGGGCAGTATATATCTCTCTTACGATTGCCGAAATTTTATTTCACCATCTGGTTCATCTCGAAGATGGGGAGCAGGATGGACAGAACGACAAAACCGACGGCTGCTCCCATGGCCGCAATCATGATGGGTTCAATAAGTGAGGTCATGCCCATGATTGCCATATCTACTTCCCGTTCATAGGCATCGGATACCTTGATCAGCATGGGTTCCAGGTTGCCGCTCTGCTCGCCGACACTGATCATCTGCACAAACATGGGGGGGAACCAGGGGGATGAGCCCAGGGCGCTGGCCATGCTTTTACCCTTGCGAATATGCTCTATGGCCTCCTCAATCACTTCGGCAATCAGGGAGTTGTTGACAATGGACTGGACGATTTGCATGGAGGTAACCAGCGGAACGCTGCTGCCCAGGAGACTGGCCATGGTCGAGCCAAAACGGGCGAGGATGATCTTCTGGTTGACAGCCCCGGTGATGGGCATTTTGAGTTTGAGCAGATCCCAGACCTGACGGCCTCTAGCGCTTTGAATGAAAAGGCGCAGGGAGTAAAATGTACCAACCATCAAGAGCAGGACCAGCCACCAGTAGCCTCGGAGAAAATCACTTAACTGGATAAGAAGCCGGGTGGGAAGGGGCAGGGTGCGTTCCATGTCGGCAAAGACCTTGGTAATATTGGGAACGATGTAGGTGATGAGAATAAAGAGGATGGCGCTGCCGATAACGGCCATAAAGACTGGGTAAATCAGTGCTGCCTTCACACGGCCCTGGAGTGTTCTTTGTTTCTCGCCAAAGTCTGCCAGTTTTTCGAGGACGATATCCAGTGAGCCGGATGCCTCTCCGGCGCGCACCATATTGATGTAGATATTGGAAAAGAGTTTTGGGTGCTTTGCCAGGGAGTTGGTCAGGGTATTGCCTTCGTTCACTGCATCCTTGATCTGGGCCAGCACTTTTTTGAGGGCAGGATTTGCTGTCTGCTCAAGAAGCGAGCTCAGGGCGCTAACCAGGGGGATTCCCGCGCCAAGCAGGGTCGCCAACTGCCGGGTGAAGATGTGTATCTCCACTGATTGGACCCGCTCAAAAACAAGGAGCGATCCCCGCCCTGCCCTTCCAGCCTTGGTTGATTGGGAGAGATTTTCCTTGAGCTCGACCGGATATTTCCCGGCAGCCCGCAGTTTATTGCGGGCGCTGGCCTCGTTGTCGGCCTCAATGATACCCTTTCTGGATTTACCTTTCTGGTCAAATGCGGTGTATTCGTATATGGGCATAGCAAGATGTGCTGGGAAAAGGCTGATTGTTGTTGGTGTTTACTCTGGTATCGTAGCAGTTTTTTGAAGAATTTCAATGAGAAACAAGAAAAAATGGAAACTATTGCCAATATACCCTATAGTGGCATCAGGATGAACATTTTTTCATGGATATGAATCAGTCTTTTATTCGGGCCTGCGCTCTGTTTTCTCATTATGTACACACATTATTTCGGACTCAAAGAGAAACCCTTCTCCATTGCCCCTGATCCTCGTTATCTCTATATGAGCGCGTTGCATCAGGAGGCCCTTGCCCACCTGCTCTATGGCGTCAGCGGCGATGGCTGTTTTATCCTGCTGACCGGTGACGTGGGCGCCGGCAAGACAACGGTGTGCCGATGTCTGCTGGAGCAGCTTCCCGAGAATACTGACCTGGCCCTGATCCTGAATCCAAAATTGAATGCCATGGAGCTGCTGGCCTCGATCTGTGATGAACTGGAGATTGTCGTAACCGGTAAAAAAAACAGTGTCAAGAACTCTGTCGATCACCTGAACTGCTATCTGCTTGCCGCCCATGCCCGAGGGAGGATCACCGCTCTGCTCATTGATGAGGCCCAGAATCTGAGCATGGATACCCTGGAACAGCTTCGTCTGCTCACTAATCTAGAAACCGAGAAACAGAAATTACTGAAAATTATCCTGCTGGGCCAGCCGGAGTTGCGGCAACTTCTTGAAAACGAGGAGGTTGCCCAGATCAATCAGCGCATTACTTCCCGGTATCACCTGTTGCCTTTGGCCAGTCAGGATGTTGCGGCGTATGTGGAACACCGCCTGGCAGTTGCGGGCGTCCGCAAAAGGCTGTTTTCGGAGGCGGCGGTCAGACGGGTGGCGGAGCTGAGTCGGGGGGTTCCCCGGTTGATCAATCTCCTTTGTGATCGGGCTCTGCTGGGGGCCTATGTGGAGGAAAAAGATCAGGTGGATCTGCGGATTATCAATCAGGCCGCGCGGGAAGTGCTGGGGCGGCCTGTTCATGGGACGGGGCTTCGGTCCATACTTCGCGGTGCCTCCTTCAACGGCCTTATTTTAGGACTGCTGCTGGTTGTTTTGGCTTTTCTGGCCGGCTCTCTTTATTATGGTCAT
>CAITDH010000184.1 GCA_903891045.1 uncultured Desulfobulbaceae bacterium
GCATTTTTTACCAGCTCCCTGAGGCGCCACCGCCACCAAAACTGCCGCCGCCCCCGCTGAAACCGCTGAATCCACCGGAGGAACCGCCGCCGAAACCACCCATCCCCCCTCCAAATCCGCCGAAAAAGCTGCCTCCTGTCGCGCCGGCTATCCTGGCCGCAATCAGGCCGAAGATAAATCCCAGCACGGCCAGGGCCAGCAGCCCCAGGCCGCCCAACCCTAATATGATTGCCCCGAAAACAGGAGCAAAAATTGCGCCGGTTCCCGCCGCCAGCAATGGGGCGCGGGCCAGTATCCTGCCGAGCACCGAGAAGAGGACCAGCAGAAAGATGATAATGGCGCCGGGGTCAGCACCGCTGTTGTGGCGTGACTGGGTCTTGGCGGCTGCAAACTCGCCTTTTGCCACGGCCATGATGGCGGCAATGCCATCGATCACCCCCTGGTCAAAGTTTCCCTCCTTGAACCTGGGGGTGATGATATCGCGGATGATCCGGCCGGAGATCAGATCGGTCAGTTTGCCCTCCAGACCATAGCCGACTTCGATGCGCAGCTTGCGATCGTTCTTGGCAATCAGGAGCAGGGCGCCGTTATCCACCTTTTTCTGTCCAAGCTTCCACGCCTCCACCACCCGCAGGGAAAAATCCTCCAAAGATGCGCCTTCCAGAGAAGGAACAGTCAGCAGCACGATCTGGGTGGATTCCGCGGCCTCAAATCTCTGGAGCACATCCTCAAGCTGGCGGGCCGTGGCCGGGGCCAGAATCCCGGCATAATCATTGACCCGGCCTTTGAGCGGCGGGACCTCAAGGGCCAGCAGCGGTTGGGTGCCAAGAAAGACCAAGGCCAAAACGAGAAGCAGTCCGATAAACCTCTTTATAAGAAGATCTTTACGCATGGGAGTCCCCAATCAGAACGTGACCTTGGGCACAGCCTTGGCCGCCTCGTCTGCCTTGAAGTACTCTTTTTTCACGAGGTGCAGCAGGAGCTTGTTGGTCAGGCTTGCTGGAAATTTTCTGATCGAACCGTTAAACAGTTCCACCGCCTCATTGTAACGCTGGCGGGCCACGTTGATCCTGTTTTCCGTGCCTTCAAGCTGATTCTGTAGATCAAGAAAGTTCTGGTTGGCCTTGAGATCAGGATATTTTTCCACTACCACCATCAAACGGGACAGGGCCGAGGAGAGCTCTCCCTGATTGGCTCGAAACTGCTGCATGGCAGCCGGATTGCTCAGATCTGCAGGAGAGAGCTGGACTGAGGTGGCTTTGGCCCGAGCCTCGACGACCTTTTGCAGGGTCTCCTGTTCATGCTGGGCATAGCCCTTGACTGTGGCTACCAGATTGGGGATCAGATCGGCACGCCGCTGGAGGGTGGCCTCAATGTCGGCCCAGGCCTTGAAGACTGTTTCTTCCTGAGTCTGCAAAGAGTTGTAGCCGCAACTGGAGAGGAACAAGGCAACAATAAGCAGAACTCCAAAATTTATGATTCGTTTCATACGAACCTCCTAAAGGAATGAAATGGAAAAAGAGGAGTGAAGCGTTGATACGTATCAGAATCCCGGTGTTTGGAAAATCCTGAACTCTGAGTATGGAGAAGGTTATCATAGATAGCCTTCTCCTTTCAACTTTTAACTTGCGGCTTTTTCGTCCATCTTGACAAAAGAGATGATTGCAGGTATTGAGTGGTTTCATGAATTCAGGTACCTGTAAGGCGTTTTTATTAGAATGTCTTTCAGGTTGAAAAGGGAACTTCGTGCAAATCGAAGACGGGCCCGCCGCTGTAACCGGGGACAAATCCTGCAGAATGCCACTGTCTGAGGACGGGAAGGCGCAGGACGCGAAAGAACCGGGAGTCAGAAGACCTGCCTGAATACAGTTGGTATGACCTCGTGGACAGAGGCCTATACCTGTGATTTCGGATATATAGGGAAATCCCGGATCAATTATTATAATTGGTCCGGGATTTTCTATTTTTCCCGGACCAGATTATGTAAGGGGAAGCACCATGTATAAATTTACAAAGCTCTCAATTCTGTCGGCGCTCTGCTTTTTTCTGATCCATTCCCTTGCCTGGGGCCAGGAACAGCACAGAAAACCAACTCAGGCTGTGGTGATCGCCGCCTTCGGCACCACTGTGCCTGAGGCCCTGACTGGTATCCTCAATGTCAGAGACCGGATGCGGCAACAGTATCCGAACACCGAGATCCGCATTGCCTTCACCTCCAACATGATCCGCGCCATCTGGCATAAACGGCAGCATGATCCGGATTACATCCAGGCAAACCCTGCTATTCCTCTGGAAATCCTGGGGGTGCAGGGGCCCCTGGCCACCATTGCCAATCTCCAGGATGATGGCTTTAGCACCATCCTGGTCCAGCCCACCCATGTCACTTTGGGAGAAGAGTATCTTGATCTGGTTGCCTATGTGCAAGGACTGGCCACTATCCACACCATTAAAGAGAAAAACCAACCCTTTAAACAACTGGTGATTGGCAGGCCGGCCCTGGGTGCCATGGGTGATACCCATCCCTATCCGCAGGATATCGAACTGGTGGCCAAGTCCCTGTCCGCTGATATAGCTCAGGCTGCAAAGGCTGGCAGTGCCTTGCTGTATATGGGGCATGGTAACGATTTTTTCCCCTCTGGCGGCTCCTATCTCCAGTTTGCCGACACCATGAACCGGCTCAACCCCGAGGTAAAGACCTATATCGGGAGCGTGGAAGGCTTTCCCGGTCTTGGCCATGTGATCGAACAGTTGAAGAGGGATAAGGTGCGGAAGATTCTGCTGAAGCCCTTCCTGACTGTGGCTGGTGACCATGCCCAGAACGATATGGCAGGACCTGCGGCCGAGTCCTGGAAATCCATCCTGACCAGGGAAGGATTTGAAGTCACGCCAGTGCTACAGGGACTGGGTGAGATCGACAGCTTTGCCGATGTTTTTGTCCATCATCTGGCGGAGCTGGCAAAAGACAATGGCATTCAACTGGATTAAAGACCGAAGGCTAAAGACCGAAGGCTGAAGGCTGAAGAAAAGGCGACACAGAATAGCCGATAAGTCTCTGTGTTGTTGCCCCTTCAGTCTTCAGTCTATCCACCTTCAGCCTATTTAACACATATGTCACCGAAATCATCTCTCATACTGTTAGCCCTGAGCCTGTTCCTGGTCGCGGCCATTATTCTGGCCACAGGCATGGGCTTTCTCGCCATTGCCCCTCTGGAGGTGATCCAGGTCCTGTGGGCCAAGGCGCGTGGGGTGGGGCTTACGGCAGATCTCAATCCCACATTTCCCTTTGTCATCATGGAGGTACGGTTGCCGCGCATCCTGGCCGCAGCCATTGTCGGTGGCGGGCTGGCGGTGGCCGGGGCCGTGTTTCAGGCCATTCTTCTTAATCCCCTGGCCGACCCTTATACCCTTGGGGTCTCATCGGGTGCGGCCTTTGGCGCCTCTTTGGCACTGGTGTTGGGGATACTGGGGATCACCGTTCCCATTTTTGTTTCCGTGCCGCTTTTTGCCTTCCTCGGCGCCATGGCAACGCTTGGTGCCGTCTTTGCCCTGGCTGCGCCGGACGGCAGGCTTTCCTCCAATACCCTGATTCTGTCCGGGGTAATTGTGGCGGCCATCCTCTCGGCCGGGATCGGTTTCATCAAGTATCTGGCCGATGAGCAGGTGGGGGTGATCATCTTCTGGCTGATGGGGAGCCTGGTGGGCAAGACCTGGCATGATGTGGCCCTGACCGCAAGCTTTGTTTTCCCTGGTCTGCTGGTGATGCTCTATTTTGCAAGAGACTTGAACATTATGTCCCTTGGCGGGAGGACGGCGGATACCCTTGGCGTTGACAGCCGCAGGGTGAAGAAGATTCTGCTGCTCTGTGCCTCACTGATCACTGCCATCTGTGTCTCGATATCAGGAATCATTGGTTTTGTGGGGTTGATTGTCCCCCATCTCCTACGCATGGTCCTTGGGCCCGATAACCGTCTGCTGATTCCGGCTTGTTTCTTCGGCGGCGCCATCCTCCTGCTCACAGCAGACACCATTACCAGGGCCTGGCTACCGACGGAGCTGCCAATCGGGGTGCTTACCTCGTTGATTGGCGGCCCTTTTTTTTGCTATATCTTTCGCAAGAAACAGTTGGGGCAGCGAGTATGAATACACACGCCGCTCCGCTCTTTGTTGTTAGCAAGGGTTGTTTTGCCTATCGGGCTGTCAATGTCCTTCAAGATATCAATCTGCATCTGACCCCTGGTCAGTTTTATGGGCTTATCGGTCCCAACGGCAGCGGCAAGTCCACCCTTCTTGATCTGCTGACCGCCACCCGTTCCTTGCAGAGCGGCCAGATCCTGTTTCAGGAAAGGCCTCTGGACGGCTTTACCAAAAAGGAGCTGGCCGTAAGGATTGCCCTGGTGCCCCAGCAGTTTGCCATGGGCTTTGACTTCACCGTCGCCGATCTGGTGCTCATGGGGCGTTATCCTCATATTCCCAGATTCAGCAATCCGACGGTCCGCGATCTTGACCTTGTTGAAGAGGCCATGGCCGTCATGCAGATTCAATCGCTGCGCCATCGTCTGATATCCGATCTGTCCGGCGGGGAGAAACAGCGGGTGGTGGTGGCGCGGGCCCTGGCCCAGGACACCGAGGTGCTGGTGCTCGATGAGGCCACTGCTAACCTTGATATCCATCATACTATTGAGATTATGCATGTTATCCGCAAGCTGGTTCGTGATCAAGGCCGGACGGTCATTGCCGCCATCCATGACCTGAATCTGGCCGCGGCCTTCTGTGATCAGGTTATTGTTTTGAAAGAGGGCCGCATCTTCAATACCGGGCCAGTGGCTGAGGTCTTGACCTCACAGCTGATTGCTGAGGTTTTTCAGGTGGAGGCCGAGGTGCAGGCCGCAACCACCAGCCTTCCCCAACGTATCCACTACACATTGAGCTGATATGAAGATCCTTCTTTCTTTTTATGGACTGATGAAAAAAACATGTTGCCGCTTGTTGCTTGCTCTCCTGATTGCAGTAAGCGGATACCATTCGGCGTCAGCCGCTACTTTGGTGGATCAGGACGGGAGGACGCTTACTTATGGCGCTCCTTTCAAGCGGATTATCTCCCTCTATCCGGCCCACACCGAGAACCTGCTGGCGCTGGGCCTGGATCAGGAACTGATCGGGATTGCTGCTGGCGATGAGGCGCCCGCTCTCCTTGGCAGAGCGCAATTCAGTGCCAATGATACCCCGGAAAAATTCATTGCCGCCAAGCCGGATCTTATCCTGATCCGGCCGATGATCAGCCAGGCCCATTCGCAGTTGGTGAGCCAGTTAAAAGAGGCCGGTATTGCCATTGTCTCCCTGCAACCAACCACCATTGATGAGATGTTCAGCTACTGGCAGGCCCTGGGTGATCTTGCCGGCAGGGCAAGTGAGGCTGCGGCCATGATCCAGAGATTCAAGGGTGAACTGGCGACCCTGCAACAGGATCGGGACAGGGTTTCGGTGGATAAGCGGCCTCGGGTCTATTTTGAGTCCATCCATGCCAAGATGAAGACCTTTGCCCCGTCATCCATTGCGGTTTTTGTTCTCGAAAATGGAGGCGGGGTCAATGTTGCCGCCGATGCCACGGCCAGGAATTCCACCAATATTGCCGCCTACGGCAAAGAACGCATTTTGTCTCGCGCAGCCGAGATTGACATTTATCTTGCCCAGCAGGGCCAGATGAATCAGGTGACCAGAGAGATAATCGAAGGTGAACCGGGATTTCAGGCCATCAAGGCGATTCGGGAGGGGAAAATCTATCTCATCGATGAAGAACTGGTCGCACGTCCAACCCTACGTCTGCTCCAGGGGATCAGGCAGGTGCGCAAGATGCTCTACCCGGAAAATTAGTTTTTTGGATTTTTGGACTAACAGAAAAACAACTATTTTTATTCAGTTATGTACGGTTAAGAAATTGCAATCCCCATCGAAATGTCTAAATCCCCCCTGACCCCCCTTTTCCCAAGGGGGAAACTACACTTCCCCCCTTGAAAAAGGGGGATTGAGGGGGGTAAGCGATGAAGCAGCATTTTCCTTTGGATGTTATTGATTTTTATTAAAATTTTACCATGTAATCCTGTTATGCAAGCAACATTTTATATTATCGGTATCGGCCCTGGCGATCCAGACCTTCTGACCATCAAGGCCCTCAATGTCCTGCGCCACTGTTCGGTGATTGCCACCCCCAAGGCCTCGCAGCATGGCCATTCCACGGCGCTCTCCATTGTGCAGCAGGCGCTGCCTGTCGGTGAGATGGACGAAAAAGAGATTGTGGAACTCCATTTCCCCATGAAGAAGATTCATCTGGGCCAGGAGCCGGACCCGGAGGTGCTTCAGGCCTGGCAGGATGCCGCCGGCAGGATCTTTGCCATTCTCAGCCAGGGTAAGGATGTGGCCTTTCCCACACTTGGTGATCCTGCCATCTATTCGACGGGCTACTATCTGTATGCGACCATTATGGAGCTGCATCCGGAGGTCAGGGTGAAGTTTGTACCGGGGATCTCGGCCATGAGCTCCTGTTCCGCCACCACCCGCACCCCCATCTGTCTTGGTGATGACATGCTGGCGGTCATCCCCGCCACCTTCAGCGACAGCCGACTCAGACAGATCCTCGAAAACTTTGACACCATCGTCTTAATGAAGGTGCACCGGGTCATTGATAATCTGATCGGCCTGTTGAAGGAGTTGAATCTTCTCGACAAGGCCACACTGGTGGAACGGGTGGGCATGGCCGATGAACGGGTTCTTGCCGATCTCTCTGCCATTGATGGGCAGGTGCATTATTTCTCCACCATTATTGTCAGAAAAAAGTAAGAAGCCGCTACTGGGCTTGTGGAATACCAAGACTCGTGACAGAAATAAGGGATTCGGAAATTGCTGAATTGCCGGATATTGGCCA
>CAITDH010000185.1 GCA_903891045.1 uncultured Desulfobulbaceae bacterium
GCAACTATCTGTGACCTTTCTTTAATCCCTCTTGATGCGGCCTTGAGCGGGAAATCTATGTGGCCGCCAGAGTGGATTCCCCGTGAGTTTGACCCCTGTAAGCGCCCAGACGCCAGCCGAAAAAACAGCCTTTACCATCTTGATCATGATCAGTGTCTGTCATCTGCTCAATGACATGATGCAGACCCTGTTGTCAGCGATCTATCCGCTGCTCCAGACGAGTTATGGCTTGAGCTTTTCCCAGATCGGGGCCATCACCCTCACCTTTCAGGGCACGGCCTCAATCCTTCAGCCCCTGGTCGGTTTTTATATTGACCGCAATCCGCGGCCCTACTCCCTGGCCGTGGGCATGGGGCTTACCCTGGTGGGGCTGGTGCTCTTTTCCCAGGCGGGAAGTTATCCGGTGTTGCTTATGGCGGCGGCATTGGTGGGGACCGGCTCGTCGGTGTTCCATCCCGAATCGTCTCGGGTGGCGCGGATGGCCTCGGGTGGCCGACATGGCTTGGCGCAGTCGTTGTTTCAGGTGGGGGGTAATGCCGGATCGGCCATTGGGCCGCTGCTGGCCGCGCTCATCGTATTGCGCCATGGACAGACAAGCGTGGCCTGGTTTTCCCTCGCTGCCCTGCTCGGCATCTATCTCCTGATCAAGGTTGGTCACTGGTACAAGGGGGTCGGGTTGATGCGGCTGAAGGCACGGGCGACCGCCCAGGAGCCCCGGGCACCGCTGCCCCGCGGCAAGGTGGTGTTGACGCTCACGGTGCTGCTGGCCTTGATGTTCTCCAAGTTTTTCTACATGGCCAGCATGGCCAGCTACTTCATCTTTTATCTGATCGACAAATTTCATCTCCCGGTGCAGAGTGCGCAGCTTCATCTCTTTGTCTTCTTTGGCGCGGTGGCCGGTGGTACCATTGCCGGTGGTCCGCTTGGCGATCGCTTTGGCCGCAAGGTAGTGATCTGGGCCTCGATTCTCGGGGTGCTGCCTTTTACCCTGGCCCTGCCCTATGCCAATCTGTTCTGGACGGGGGTGCTCAGTGTCCCTATCGGAATGATTCTGGCCTCCGCCTTCCCGGCCATTGTCGTTTATGCCCAGGAACTCCTTCCGGCCAGGGTTGGGACGGTGGCCGGGCTCTCTTTTGGCTTTGCCTTTGGGATGGGGGGGATCGGCGCGGCGGTGCTTGGCCATCTTGCGGATATGACCAGCCTGGCGTACGTGTATCACGTGTGTTCATTTCTGCCCGTTATCGGTCTGCTTGCCATCTTCCTGCCGGATCTGGAAACGGAATCCCGGCAGCGGAAACCGGCTGCTGACAGGTCACTTTAATGGGATCCGTTATGGGCAAAGAGTACGGCAACAGACCATGTTGCGAGCAGGGTGAAAGGCGCCATGGGTAATTTCCCCGTCATCGTTCTCGATTTTGAGACAACAGGTCTGTCGCCCCAGCGTGGAGACCGCGCCATTGAGATCGGCGCCGTGTTGATTGACGCAGGCAGGATCGTGGATCGTTTTCACAGCCTGATGAATCCAGGCATTCCAGTGAGCCCCTTTATCCAGGGCCTTACCGGTATTAGCAATGCAATGGTGCGGAGCGCTCCAGGGTGCGCTGAGGTCATGGCCGGATTTGGCGAGTTTATGGGCCAATATCCTCTGGCGGCCCATAATGCCTCCTTTGATGGCCGGTTTCTCGACGCCGAGCTGGCCCGGATCGACAGGGCCAGAACCAATGAAATGGTCTGCACCCTTCTGGTTGCGCGTCGAGTCTATCCCCACATCCTCAGTCATAAACTGGAAGCCCTGGTCAGATATAAAAATCTGCACACCGATGGCACCTTTCACCGGGCCGCGGCGGACGCCGAGATGACCGCCCGTCTGTGGATGGCCATGATTGCGGATATTAAAGGATTGTATGGTGTGGGCGAGGTATCTCTGGAGTCCCTTCAGAAACTTTCCCGAATTTCCAAGGCTAAGGCGCGGGCATTTTTTACATAAAATTTTCGCAAAATTTGGCAAATACTCACACTTCCCTTTCCCTTTTCGGCACTCCATCAAGCAGCTTCCTCACCAGTTGTCCGATTGAGGACAGGGTGAATGGCTTTAACACAAACTCCCTTATGCCCATGGCCTTGGCGGAATCTTCATCGATCAGTTGACTGAAGCCGGTGCAGAGTATAATCGGGACATCAGGCCTGATCTCCAGCATCCTTTGAGCGAGCTCGGTCCCGGTCAGTCCAGGCATTGTCTGGTCGGTAATCACCAGGTCGAACTGGGCCGGGTCATTTCTGAAGGCGTCCAGGGCCTTGGTGCTGGAGATGTGGACGGTAACGGTGTAGCCCAACCGTTCCAGCATTTTCTTGCTCATCTCGGCGAGGATCTCCTCGTCATCGACAAACAGTATCCGCTCCTTGCCTCTGGGACATTCCAGGGATTCTTCATCTTTCTTTTCCTCCTCCTGAATAACTGGAAAATAGATATGAAATGTTGTCCCCTGGCCGACAGTGCTTTCAACTGTGATGACGCCGTCATAGATTTTGATGATTCCATGGGTGATTGATAGGCCCAACCCCGTTCCCTTGCCGACTTCCTTGGTCGTAAAGTACGGATCAAAGATCTTGTCGATAATATCCGGACCTATCCCGGTCCCGGTATCGCTTACCGTAAGTTCGACATACTCGCCTGGCTTGATCTGTTGGCCATTTGAAAGTACTGGAGAGTCTATGCTTGTTGTTTGCAATCGTACAACCAGCACGCCGCCGGTTTTTTCCATGGCATGGAAGGCATTGGTGCACAGATTCATGACGATCTGGTGGATCTGGGTCGGGTCGGCCAGGATGGCCTTGCATTGGGGATTGATATCCTCCTTGATGGTAATGGTGCTGGGAAGCGAGGACCGCAACATCTTCAGCGACTCTTTGACCAGTGACTGAAGAGTGAGCGGAATTCGATCGACGGTGGACTGCCGGCTGAAGGTCAGGATCTGCTTGACCAGATCTGTGGCGCGGCGAGCTGAGAGCAATACTCCCTCGAGATCTTGAGCAACTTGAGAACCTGGGGGCGTTTTTAATTGGGCCAACTGGGTCAATCCCATGATGGCAGCTAAAATATTGTTGAAGTCATGGGCGATGCCGCCAGCCAGGACGCCGATAGCCTCCAGTTTCTGGGCCTGATTCAACCGCGCCTGCAGCTTTTCCTTCTCCTCCTCCGTCTGCCTGTGTGCCTCCAACTCATGTTCCAGCTCGCGGGTACGCTCGGCAACCAGCGTCTCCAGTTGGTCACGGTGTCGTTGCAGCTCCCACCTCTGGCGGTCCAGTTCCAGGAAGATCCTAACCTTGGCGAGCAAGACCTCCGGTGCATAGGGCTTGACGATATAGTCGATCCCTCCTGCTTCGTAGCCGCTGAAGATGTGTTGTTCATCCGGGTAGGCCGCAGTGACGAAGATGATCGGCATCAATCTGGTAGCGTCATCCCCGCGCAGGTGCTCGGCGAGCTCGAAGCCGCTCATCCCCGGCATCATGACATCGAGGATCGCCAGCGCAAAAGTATGGTCGAGGGTGGCGGCGAGGGCCTCGTTGCCGCTGCTTGCCTCGATAATCTCAGCCTCGACGTCACGCAGAACCTGCCGCAGAACCACCAGGTTCTCCTTTTTGTCGTCCACGATCAGAATCTTTTGGGCCTGATTCATGCCTGATCTCCAGTTTGAGTGTGTAACTCGGCTAGTTCCATGTTCTCATTCCTCTGCCTTGCAACCTCCGAGTTCGACAAGCCGTTGCCCGATTTCCTCTAGTGACAGGATCTCGTCCACGGCGCCGCGGTCAATCGCCGCCTGGGGCATGACCGGGTACTCGGCCGTGGTTGGATCCTGGGCAATGGTCAGGCCGCCGGACTCTTTGATTGTCAGCATACCGGCGGCCCCATCACCGTTTGCGCCGGAGAGAAGGATTGCAATGACCCGTTCTCCCCAGGCTAGGGCCGCACTCTCGAAAAGCACATCGATAGAGGGTCTCGACCAGTTGACCTTCTCTTCCACGGACAGGGCGATGGTCCCGCTCTGTTCCACCAGCATATGGTAGTTGGCAGGTGCAACATACACATGCCCACGCTCGATCTGTTGCTTGTCGCAGGGCTCGATCACCGGGAGTCTCGTAGTGTTCGCCAGGTGCCAGGCAAATAGGCCGTCATCGTCGGGGCGCAGATGCTGGACCACCAGGATTGGGAGCGAGAATCCCGGGGGAAGGGGCGAAAGGATGGCGGAAAACGCCTTGAATCCCCCTGCAGAACCGCCCATGACCACAGCTTTGTGGTGGCAGACGAAGCATGGCGGCTGTGGCGTTTGCTTCGTCCTCAAGGTCTTCAAGGCATGTCCTTCTTTTTATAAATACGGGCCTTATCATCCACGACCTCATACTGGTCCCTGAAATCGGTAAACCGGAGGTCTTCCTTGGTCCCGAGGCACAGGAAGCCGCCATGGACTAGGCTTTCGGTGAAGAGACCCAGGGCCCGGTTTTGCAGGTCACGGTTGAAGTAGATGAGCACGTTCCGGCAGAAGATAAGGTGCATTTCACCGAACACGCTGTCTGATGCCAGGTTGTGGCCGGAGAAGACCACCCGTTCCTTAAGTGAGCTGTCCATGGCTGCCGATTTGTACCGGGCGTGGTAATACTCCGAAAAAGATCTCTTCCCGCCCGCCTGCTGGTAGTTCCTGGTGGCCTCCTGAAGCTTGTCCATTTCGTAGATCCCCGCGCGGGCACGGTCCAGGGCCTCGTTGTTGAAGTCGGTGGCGTAGATGGTCGCCCGGTCGTAGATGCCTTCCTCCCTGAGCACAATGGCCAGCGAATAGACCTCCTCGCCGGTGGCGCATCCGGCATGCCAGATCTTGCAATGCGGCCAGGTTCGCAGCAGCGGCACCACCTCTTCCCGTACGGCCCGATAGACCAAGGGGTCGCGGAACATCTCGGTCACGGCAATGGAGAAATAGCGGATCAGGCGAGAGGCGAACTCGTCGTCATCAACGACTCTGGGAATTATCTCCGATACCGATGCGCACCCGGTGCTTGCCAGGAACAGCTTGATCCGGCGTTCGATGGAGGCCCGGGCATAGGAGCGGAAGTCATAACCGTAGCGTCGGTAGATCGTCTCCAGCAGGAGATCGATCTCGGTATGTTCATTCTCGGGACTCTTCATACCTTTCTTCCCTTTTTCAACCTGTGACTATCGGCAAAGCCAGACCCGCATCATCGAGAGCAGCCGATCCTGGTCCAAGGGCTTGGGCAGGTAATCGTTGGCGCCGGCGGCCAGACATCTCTTGCGGTCTTCCGGCATCGCCTTGGCCGTGAGGACGATAATCGGCAGGTTGCGGAACCTCTCTTGGGCCCGGATTCGCTGCATGGTCTCGTAGCCATCCATTACCGGCATCATGATATCCATCAAGACCAGATCCATGTCCGGCTGCTCATTGAGAATCTGTAAGGCCTTTTCGCCGTTCGCCGCCTTGACCGGCTTCATGCCGTTATCGGCCAATAGATGGGCCACGGCGAATGTTGTCCGCATGTCATCGTCCACTACCAGCACCTTCTTATCCTTTAGGATTGTGCCCGTGTTATGGAGATCCTGAATGACCTTGCGCTTTTGCTCGGGCATCTGGCTTACGACCCGGTGCAGGAAGAGTGATACCTCGTCCAGCAGCCGCTCCTGAGAGCGGACATCCTTGATGACGATAGACTCGGCGTGCTCGCGGAGAAGCGCTTCTTCGTCCATGGTGAGATCACGGGCAGTGTAAACAACCACGGGTGGAAGGGTCACCCCTTCGCGCTCAAGCCGCGCCAGCATCTCACCACCGTCCATGTCCGGCAGTTTCAGGTCCAGAACTACGCAGTCATATCCTCCCGAGCGGAGTGCGGCCATCGCCTCTTCACCGCTTCCGGCCTCGTCCGTTTTGACGACGCCGTTGCCGATCAGCTTTACGGTCTGGCGGCGTATGACCGGGTCGTCGTCCACCACCAGCAGACGTTTCGGCATTCCGGTCGCCATCTTGTCGAGTTTCCGGAAGGCCTCTTCGAGTTCTTCCAGCTTGACCGGTTTGGTGATATGGCCGACAGCACCTTTGCGGATCGACTCGGTCGAGGCTTCTTCAGCGGAGATGATGTGCACCGGGATGTGCCGGGTGTGCGTGTTCTCCTTGAGTGCACTCAACACTTTCCAGCCGTCCATGCCGGGAAGGCGGAGGTCGAGAATCACCGCACAGGGAAGGTGTTTTGTTGCCAGATCCAGCCCCGCCTCACCGGTCGGCGCAGCCAGATATTTCAACCCTTTTTCATGGCATTTGCTGGACAGCAGCCGGGCGAATTTTGGATCATCCTCAATGATCAGCATGACTCGGTCGGATGGTACGATGCTGTCGCGATCGTCTGGAATCTGCAACTGAATTTCTTGATCCTTCACTTCAGCCGCTACCTCTTGTGCTCCAGCAGGCGTTTCTGCTTTTTCCTTTCCGGCTGCCAGTTCAATCGGCAAGTATAAGGTAAAGGTACTCCCGCTCCCCAGCTTGCTCTCCAGCTGGATCTCACCGTGCAGCAAGCCTGCCAGTTCCCTGGAGATGGAAAGCCCCAGTCCGGTGCCCCCGTATTTTCTTGAAGTGCTGCCATCTGCCTGCTGGAATGCCTCGAAGACGACCTGGTGCTGCTCCGGGGCAATCCCGATACCGGTGTCTTTGACTGCTATCGCCAGACAGCCTTGTGCCGAAAGAGTGCTTGTGGACAGGTCGGTGCCATGGGCGGGGCGGCCGAAGGTGACGGTTACGCTCCCCTTTTCCGTGAACTTGAGGGCATTGGACATGAGGTTGCGGATGATCTGCTCCACACGCTTGCGGTCGCTTGATATTTCGGTTGGAACGTCGTCGGTGACGATGATCTTAAGCTCAAGGCCCTTTTCGTCGGCCAGGTGCTGGAACGAGTCGTGGACTCCATCGGCCAGATCACTGATCCTGACCGTGCCAAGCTGCAGCTCGGTGCGTCCGGCCTCGATCTTCGACAGGTCCAGGATCTCGTTGATGAGGGTCAGCAGGTCGTTGCCGCTGCCGTGGATGATCCGGGCCGACTCAACCTGCTCCTCGGTCAGGTTGCCCTCCCTGTTTCGTTCAAGCCCCTGGGCCAGGAGGAGCAGACTGTTGAGCGGGGTGCGCAGCTCGTGGGACATGTTTGCCAGGAATTCCGACTTGTACTTGCTGGCAAGAGCCAGCGCCCCAGCCTTCTCCTCGATCTCCTTTCGCGCCCGTTCGACCTCCTGTTTCTGGCGCTCCAGCAGATCGTTCTTCTCTCCCAGCTCTTCATTGGTGACCTCCAGCTCCTCCTGCTGGGTCCTGAGTCTCTCTTCCGATTCATGCAGCTGCTGACTTTGTTCCTCCAGTTCCTCGTTCGCGGCCCTGAGCTCTTCTTGTTGGGCCAGAAGTTCCTGGTTCTGGTGTTCGAGCCCCTCCGTCAAAGTCTGGATGCGCCGAATCCCCAGCATACTGTTCATCCAGGCTGTCAGGGCTGCCTGCATGTCCGTGACCAGTCTAACTGCCACCGCGTCGTAGCAGTGAAGGCTGGCCAGAGAGATCATTGCCGGGACATCTTCCCCCGCACCCAGTGGAATGGTGATGATCTCCCTTGGCATGAAGTTTCCGCTCACTGCCGCAAAGGTAAAGGGTGTATCCGTTGGGATCGTGGTAATGTACTGAATCTGCCGCGTGATCAGCGCGGCCCCGAACTCACCTTCACGTGTCGTGGCGGAAAAGGACATCACTTTGGCGGAGTCAAGTCCGATGGATTCAAGGTGTTCATAGTCGGTCTTTTGGTCGTTGAGCAGGTAAATTGCCCCTACCTGTGACCCGGTAAGATGCATCAGGGGCTCAAGCGCCAGCAAGCGGAACGCCCTCGCTTCTATTTCCTGGACTATGACACCATTGAGCCGCTCCATACGTCCCTTGAAGCTTATCTCCCTTTGAATCGTCTCGGCCATGCTGTTGAAGGCAGAGGCCAGTGTCCCGATCTCGTTGGCAGAGGCATGTTGACTGCGAATGTCCAGCTTACCCTACCGGAATTGCTCGATCGTTGCGGTCAATTCCGTGAGTGGTATCTTGACTCCTTTCAGGAGCAGCCAGATGATGATCAGAGACAGTACTAAGATGGCGGTGACAATGGCGACCAGTTGGCGGACCAGGGTGTTGTGTTCTGTTGTGGCGTTAAGGAAGAGCTGGTTGATCTTGTCTTGGGCGAAATCATCAATCTTCTGTATGTGGTTCTTTACCACCTTCGATTGAGTATCCTGGACGTTGTTCAATTGGATGCGCATTTCAGCTTTTTTTTTCTCTCCTGCCATGAACAGCCGGACAGTCTCGTCACGGATGACATTCCATTTCACGATCTCCTCGCGAAGCGTGGTGAGATCGCTGTGCGGTCCAAGGTAGCGGTCGAACAGGATATCGAGCTGCCTCTCGACATCAACTTTTTCGGCCTCAATGCTCTGGAGGGATGCGGTAATTTCCTGGTCGTCCTGGACCAGAAACAGGTCTCGCATGTCCTTTGACATCTTTTCCAGGTCAGCCTCCATGCTGCCGATAGCGTGGCTGACCTGGATGGGATGGTCATACATGAACTTGTTGTTCAACCAAAGCTGCTCCGTCTGTCTCCAGGCCTGGATACCAAGGACTACCACCAGTACCAGAATGAGGCCCAGCGCCATATGTAGCTGCGTGCCGATTTTGAGGTCATTCCATTTCATTGCCTGCCTCCTTTTCTCTCCATCGGCAGTAGATAGGCTTGCGCTCCACGCCTGTTGTCATAACGTACCTTGGGAATTTTCCTGTTGTTTTGAATCCTTGTCGTGCCCATGTGTGGGGGGACAAGGTTAACTCCTTGTTTCCCTGTTTATATCCTATGATATTTCATTGATACATCAAAGATGTTTTTTTGCTGAAATACTCTTGGCGTAAGGATGTTGCTGTCGAGCTGTCGGAGAAAAGGCCTGTTTACGGACAAGCTCTTAACAAAGATGGTTGGAGTCTTTAGATCTCCGCAAACCGGATAACCGCATTTCTGCCCCGCCGCTTGCTCTCAAACAAGGCCAGATCGGCATTGTCCAGCAACCCGGTCAGGGTCTGGGCATCATCGGGATAGGTGGCCACGCCGCAGCTCACCGTTATACGGATGGCGAGATCACAGAAGGTCAGGAAACAGTTTTGTTCGATGGCAAGGCGGAGTTGATCCGCGATCTGGAATCCTTTTTGGTCATCGTGATTGGCAAGAACGACAACAAATTCGTCCCCACCGTAGCTGACCCCGTAGCACCCTTCCGGCAACAGGGGGATGATGATTTCCGCCAACTCGGCAATGGTGTTGCTGGCGTTGAGGTGGCCGTGGGTATCAACGACATGTTTGAAGTTGTCGATATCGATAAAAACGACGGCGAGGGATTGAATTCGATGGCTATCAAGTTGCTCTTGCAGGGTTTGATAGAGGTAGCGGGTGTTGAACAGGCCGGTGAGATCGTCGAGGACAGAGAGCTCCCGGTAGCGGATAACGCTTGCCTTCAACTCTTGTTGTGCCTGGCGCAGGGCCATGTGGGTCTGGACCCGGGCCACTAGTTCTTCTTTGGTAAACGGTTTGAGGATGTAATCCTGACCGCCGGCGGCAAATCCAGCGATGATGTCTTTTCTCTCACCGCAGGAGGTAACGAACAGCACGGGAATATCTTCGGTGAGCGGGTTCTGCTTGATGGCCCGGCAGGTATCGAGCCCCGAAATTCCCGGCATATCAACATCGAGAAGGACAAGGTCCGGTTGCACAACAGCCATGGCCTCCAGCGCCTGTTCGCCGTTGTTGACGTCAGTTACCTGATAACCGGCGCGAGTTAGCAACTCTTTCACAAGCTTGACGATGACCTTGTTGTCGTCAGCAATCAGAATAGTCTGGCGTGATGGTGTCTCATTTTTTTCCATGATTGTCAGCATGGAGGAAAGTGAGGGAAAAGTCAAGTTTTCTGGATAGGAGGGATAAATTCCAGTAATGTCCGTTAAGGACTTGTCTGTGGATTCAGTAATCCGGATTTTATTGAGGATTTGGTTTCGTAACTGTCGAACTCTATAAATCCATCTGGCCATTTCACTCGGGTTAAAGCCTCGGTCCAATCTTCTTCGGTACTAAATCGACGCTGCCATTCTAGAAGAGAGAGTGCTGACATTTTCATAACGAGACATCCTTTATTCGCTTGGTTTTTGGGTCTTGTTAAGAAGGTAATCACTCAACTGAAAATAGGGCAGGGCCATATAAAAATATTCTATAACCGGCAACGTATACAGAAAAGGTTAGTGTTTTGTTCCCCGGTTGCTTTTGAGAGAAAATATCTTACTGAAATGAACGTGGCAAAGAGGTTTGTTTTCCACTATTGACGACTGACCTCAGAGACAAACCTGCTGTTTTTCCCCGATACGTTTTGCTCATTTTCCCCTTGACGCCTGCCTGAAAACAGGATAGACAGGCGGAATGAACATTCATTCCCTTGCAGCATCGTCCACACAGACAGATCCCGGCAACAAACGGGAACGAATTATCCACGCCACCATCAGGCTCATCTCCGAGTATGGATTTCATGGCACGCCCATCTCCATGATTGCCCAGGAGGCCGGGGTTGGCGCGGGTACCATTTATCGCTATTTCAAGGACAAAGACACCCTGGTTCTCGAGATCTTCAAAC
The DNA here is from genome assembly GCA_903891045.1 of uncultured Desulfobulbaceae bacterium. GTDB lineage: Bacteria > Desulfobacterota > Desulfobulbia > Desulfobulbales > Desulfocapsaceae > UBA2270. The sequence goes on from CAITDH010000185.1 coordinate 10,724, forward strand.
AGGTAAACTGCGCCTTCAAGCAAACCCTGCTTCATGGATATGATGAGGGCCAACCCGTACGGGACCGCTTTCTCCATCTCTGCCGGGGAATTTTCCAGTATGGCATGAAGAACCCGTACGAGTTTAAATTTATCGAACAGTTCTATAATTCACCCTACGGCACCACCCTGCGCCGGGAAAAAATCTTCTGTAATTGCGGCGACACCGGTCAGGATCTGCCGCTGGAGCAGGTGTTTGCCGCCGGTCAGGCCCAGCAGGTGATCAAGGCGCTGCCGCTGGCAGCCCTCATTGCTCTGGCCATCGGCCCCATTGTTTTTCTCGTCAAGGACAGTATCGCCGGTCTGATTCAACTGGACGAAGCTACCATCCACAACACCCTGGCCGCCTGTTGGGATGCAATACAACAAGAGACAGGCACCAACAGGCAGCCCGTCGTCACCCCTTCCTTTTTTGCAACTGAAGAAAAGCCATGACAAAGCGCATTCTCCTCACCATCCTTGCTCTTATCATCCTCGGCGGCTCCCTTGCCGGTATCAAAGTCCTGCAGATCCGCCACATGATGGCTGTCGGCAGCAAAATGGTGCCGCCGCCGGAAACCATCTCCACGACGCCTGTCCAGCTTCAATCCTGGGAATCTACACTCTCGGCGGTCGCCTCGCTGGAGGCTGTTCAGGGAGTGACCGTGGCTGCCGAACAACTTGGCAAGGTGGTGAAAATCTCCTTTACCCCCGGAGATATGGTACAGAAAGGCGCCCTGCTGGCCCAACTGGATACCAGTGCCGAAGAGGCCCAATTACGGGCCCTTGAAAGCAGCAGGAATCTGGCCCGCACCAATCTGCGCCGACTGGCGGAACTGGCCGACAAGGGACTGATCTCCCGTGCCGAGTATGATAATGCCGACGCCGGTTTCAAGCAGGCCGAGGCCCAGACTGAAAACATCAAGGCAGTCATTGACAAGAAAAACATCCGCGCCCCCTTTTCCGGCAGACTGGGTGTCCGCCAGATCAATCTTGGACAGATCCTGAAAGAGGGGCAGGAAATCGTCTCCCTGCAGACCCTTGATCCGGTTTTTGTCAATTTCATGCTGCCCCAGCAGGAACTAAGCAAGATCGCAACCGGGATGACGGTACGCGTAAACGGTGATGGAACCCACGAAAAAGAGCTTTCGGCCACAATCACCACCATTGACCCCAAGGTGGATGCCCGCACCCGCAACATTCGGGTCCAGGCCACAGTTGCCAACAAAGAAGAACTCCTGCGTCCGGGAATGTTTGTCAATGCCGCCGTGGTGCTGCCGGAGCAGGCAAAGGTGTTCACCATCCCCGGCACCGCTGTGCTCTATGCCCCCTACAGCGATTCGGTCTTTGTGGTTGAAGAAAAAAAGGATGAAAAAAGCGGCAAGGATATCCAAAAACTGCGCCAGCAATTCGTCCGTCTGGGTGAAAAACGTGGAGATTTTGTGGCGGTTCTCTCTGGCCTGAAGGAAGGCGAGACCGTGGCCAGCACTGGGGTCTTCAAGCTGCGGAATGGTCAGGCCGTGGTGATCGACAACAGCCAGACGCCAGCCTTTGAAATAAAGCCAAAACCTGAAAACAATTAGGTGCCGTTACAGAAAGAGCAATGCCTTTTTCTTGCTCTTTCTTCGAGTGGCGTCTGGCAAATACCACTAACAGACAAACAACCTCTTTATTTTAATTTCGTGCCGTGCCATGAATTTCACTGATATCTTTATCCGTCGTCCTGTCCTTGCCCTGGTGATCAGTCTGGTCATCATCATTGCCGGACTCCAGGCCATCAAGTCCGTTAATGTCCGCCAGTATCCGCGCAGTGAAAACTCGACGGTGACGGTCACCACCGTCTACGTCGGGGCCAGCGCCGAGCTGGTGCGGGGATTCATCACCACCCCCTTGGAGCGGGCCATTGCCGCCGCCGACGGCATTGACTACCTTCAGTCCCAGAGCGCTCAGGGGATGTCCATCATCAGCGTCCGCCTGAAACTCAACTACGATGCCACCAAGGCCCTGGCCGAGATCAGCTCCAAGGTCGATCAGGTTCGGGCTGACCTGCCACCGGAAGCGGAAGTGCCGATCATCAATATCGAATCGGCAGACAGTAAATTTGCCGCTGCCTATCTGAGCTTTACCTCCGATGTCCTTGAGCAGAATGAAATCACCGACTATCTGACCCGAGCGGTGCAACCGCGTCTTTCCGCCCTGGCCGGAGTTCAGCGGGCCGACATCCTCGGCGCCCGTACCTTTGCCATGCGCATCTGGCTCAAACCGGACCGGCTGGCGGCCTACAATATCACGCCGGTACAGGTACGGCAGGCCCTGGCCGCCAATAACTATCTGGCAGCGCTGGGCCACACCAAGGGCTCGCTGATCCAGGTCAACCTCACCGCCGACACCAACCTGCGCTCCATTCAGGAATTCAAACGCCTCATCGTCCGCAGCCAGGATGGCGCCACGGTCCGGATCGAGGATATTGGCGACGTAGTCCTTGGCGCCGAGGACTACGACACCGAGGTCCGTTTCTCTGGCAAGACCGCCGTATTCATGGGCATCTGGCCCCTGCCCAACGCCAACTCCCTCGATGTCATCGAACTGGTCAGAAAAGAAATGGCAGCCATCCAGAAAGACCTGCCCAGCGGCATGCAGGCCCGGATCGCCTATGACAGCACCGACTACATCAATAATGCCATCCATGAAGTCCTCAAGACTTTAGGCGACACTATGCTGATTGTCGTGGTGATCATTTTTCTTTTCCTCGGCTCCTTCCGCTCAGTCTTCATCCCGGTGGTGACCATCCCCCTATCCCTGATCGGCGCGGTCTTTCTCATGCAGATCTTCGGGTTCACCATCAATCTGCTGACCCTGCTTGCCATTGTCCTCTCTGTCGGACTGGTGGTGGACGATGCCATTATCGTCGTCGAAAATGTTGAACGCCATATCCGCAACGGCCTCACCCCCTATAACGCCGCCATTGTTGGCGCCCGTGAACTGGTGGGGCCGATCATTGCCATGACCGTGACCCTGGCTGCGGTTTATGCCCCCATCGGCCTGCAGGGCGGGCTGACCGGGGCGCTGTTCCGGGAATTCGCCTTTACCCTGGCCGGGGCTGTCACCATCTCGGGCATCGTCGCCTTGACCCTCTCGCCCATGATGTCAGCCAAACTCTTGAAACCAGGTCTTGCGGAAAAAGGGCTGGCCGGCCGGATCAGCCGCGGGTTTGACCGGCTTAGGGAACAGTATGGCCGCCTGCTTGACCAGACCCTGAAAACCCGGCCAGCGGTCTATGTGGTCTGGCTCGTCATCAGTTTACTGGCCATTCCTATGTTCATGATGTCGCCGCTGGAACTGGCGCCTGCGGAGGACCAAGGAGTCATCTTCGGCATCCTTGATGCCGCTGCCAATTCCACCCTGGAGCAAACCAGCCATTATGCGGCGGTAGCCAACCAGGTCTTTCTGAACACGCCGGAAACCAAATTTACCTTCCAGATCACCCGGCCCTCTTCAGGATTTGGCGGCATGGTGGTCAAACCCTGGTCGGAACGAAAACGTACCGTCTTCCAGATCCTGCCCGAGATCCAGCAAAAACTGGCGGCCATCCCCGGCATTCGCATGTTCCCGGTCGTCCGCCCTTCCCTGCCGGGTGGCGGCCAGTTCCCGGTGGAGTTTGTCCTGGCCTCGACCGCGGAACCGGAACAGATCCTGGAATTCGCCCAGAAATTACAGATGAAGGCCATGGCCAGCGGCAAGTTTGCCTTTCCGCCGCTCATTGATACCAAGATTGACCAACCGCAATCAGAACTGGTCATTGACCGCGACCGGGTGGCCGATCTCGGCCTCAACCTCCAGCAGGTAGGAGCGGATATTGGTTCCATGCTTGGCGGCAATTTTGTCAACCGCTTTGATATCGCCGGCCGCAGCTACAAGGTCATCCCCCAGGTGCAACGCGGCGACCGCCTCAACCCCGAACAGTTACGCAACATCTACATTACCGGGCCGGACGGGCAGATGGTGCCCCTCTCCAGTGTTACCACTATCCGCAATTCGACAACACCCCGCTCCATGAACCGCTTTCAGCAGTTGAACGCGGTTACAATCAGCGGTGTCTCCGTGATCCCGCTTGATGACGCTCTCCACTTTCTTGAGGATGAGGCCGCTAAAATCCTGCCGCAGGGCTATATCCTTGATTACACCGGCGAGTCACGGCAACTGCGCACGGAAGGCAACCGTTTTCTGCCGGCCTTCGGCCTGGCGGTAATCCTGATATTTTTGGCCCTGGCCGCCCAGTTCAACAGCTTCCGCGACCCCTTCGTCATCCTGGCCGGCTCCGTGCCTCTGGCCATGTTCGGGGCCCTGTTCTTCACCTTCCTCAAGATCCCCAATCCCAACATCCCCTTCTGGACCAATGGCTGGACCACGACCATGAACATCTATTCCCAAGTGGGGTTGATCACCCTGGTCGGACTGGTCTCCAAAAACGGCATTCTGATTGTCGAATTCGCCAACAAACTCCAGGAACAGGGGCATTCCAAGCTTGAGGCCGTGCGCGAGGCATCCATGACCCGTCTGCGCCCCATCCTGATGACCAGTTGCGCCACCGCCGCCGGTCACTTTCCCCTGACGCTCGTCACCGGGGCCGGGGCCGCGGCCCGAAACTCCATCGGTCTGGTCCTGGTCGGCGGCATTACCATCGGCACCCTTTTCACCCTCTTGGTGGTGCCTTCGATCTATATGCTGGTGGCCCACGATAAAAAGATGAAAGGCAAGAAGGACAACGCATGAGTCCCACTCAAAACAATAAAGGAATCCCCATGAAAAAGAAAATGTGTTTGGCATCCATCATGCTGACGGCAGGAGTTGCCGGACTCTTATTGACTCAGCACACCTTGCAGGCAGAGACCATTGCAGCGGCCACAACAGAAAATGAAAATAAAGAGGCCAGCGCTGCCGTGATCAATAATGGTGAAATTCTCACCTTGGCCAAGGTGGTGGCCATTACCCGGCAGAATCAGCCGGCAATCCTGGCGGCCAGGGGAAATGTCAATGCCGGCCGGAGCCGGATTGGTCAGGCAGAGGCCCCCTATTACCCGCAGATTAACGGTGCCGGCAGTTATAATCGCCTGTCGCCGGGTGGCACTATATACGGCAAGACAGACAACAGTGCCTATAACCAGCTGACAGGCGGTCTCAGTGCCAGTCAAATGCTCTATGACTTCGGTAAGACCACAACTAAAGTCGAGATCCAGAAGAGCAGCCTCGACTCGGCGCGGGCCGATCTGAATGCGGCCGATGATAGCGCCATCTTCAATGCCAAACTGGCATATTATAACATCCTGAAGACCGCCCGCAACAAAGAGGTCGCCACCGAAACCGTCAAACAATTTGAGCAGCATCTAACCCAGGCCAAAGGATTCTTTGAGGCGGGGGTTAAACCCAAATACGATGTCACCAAGGCAGAGGTGGATCTCAGCCATGCCAAGCTCGTGCAGATCCAGGTGGAAAACAGCCTGCGGCTGGCCAGGGTTGTCCTTAATAACGCCATGGGCCTGCCCAACGCCCCTGATTACAAACTTGAGGACACCCTCACCTCGGTCAAGTTTACCCTCCCCTATGAGCAAGCCTTAAAGCTTGCTCAAGATCATCGTCCCGATCTTAAATCCCTGATCCTGAAAAAACAGGCCGCTGAGCGGTCCGTTGACCTCGCCCAGAAAGGGGATTCCCCTTATCTTTCAGGCAATGCCGGCGCCACCTACAATGGCGACGGGGATACCATGGGCAGCGGATGGAACGCCGGCGTCTCCATTACCGTCCCGATCTTCAATGGCCACCTGACCCGGCACCAGGTTGACGAGGCCCGGGCCAACGTCGATATTCTGGCTGCCAATATGACTGCCCTGCAGCAGTCTATCCACAAGGAAGTGGAGCAGAGCTACCTTAATCTCCATGAGGCGGAAGAGAGAATCGCCACCACAAAGCTTGCCATCCAGCAGGCCGAAGAGAATTCCCAGATTGCATCCGGCCGATACAGCGCAGGCGTTGGAAGTCCGGTCGAAGTCACCGATGCCGACACCCTGCTGGTCCAGGCCAAGGCCGACCATAACCAGGCCCTCTATGACTACCGCATCGCCCAGACCAGCATCGAGCAGACCATCGGCCTAACAACGGATAATGGCCAGACCACAAAAACCGAGTAAAGGAAAGCCTGAATACAACTCTTAAAAGATTTTTCCGATCACCAATCAACCCATTTTGAGATGGCATTTTCCTGCTTGAACATGTCAATTAAGTCGGGAAACGTATCTATTCATAGGAGAAAGTGGCTTTATACAATACTCAGCTAAAA
>CAITDH010000186.1 GCA_903891045.1 uncultured Desulfobulbaceae bacterium
AAAACAATATTTTCCGCAGAACCACTGCTTTTTTTAATTTTCAATTTTGAACTTTATCCTGTATCTTTTGTCCTCTCAGCTTTTCAATAAATCCCTCATAGGAGCATAGTATGCAATACTCTTCTGAAGTACAAAAGATGTGCCCGGTGGCCCAGGGTGCGTGTCACGGGGCCGCGCCCATCCCGCAGGAAGGCGGGTGGACCAAGGCCCGCGAGATCAAGGATATCAAAGGTCTCACCCACGGGGTCGGCTGGTGTGCCCCGCAGCAGGGTGCCTGCAAGCTGACCCTGAACATCAAGGACGGGATCATCGAAGAGGCCTTGATCGAGACCATCGGCTGCACCGGAATGACCCATTCGGCGGCCATGGCCTCTGAGATCCTGCCGGGCAAGACCATCCTTGAGGCCCTGAATACGGATCTGGTCTGTGATGCCATCAATACGGCTATGCGCGAGCTGTTCCTGCAGATCGTCTACGGCCGCAGCCAGTCTGCCTTTTCCGAAGGCGGCCTGCCTATTGGCGCCGGTCTGGAAGATCTGGGCAAAGGGCTGCGTTCGGTATGCGGCACCACCTATGGCACTCGGATCAAAGGCCCCCGTTATCTTGAGGTGACCGAGGGGTATGTGCTGGAGCTGGCCCTTGATGCTGATGATGAGATCATCGGTTATAAGTTTGTCCATTTGGGGCGGATGATGGATGCGATCAAAAAGGGCGTGGAGCCCGCTCAGGCGCTGGCGGATGCCACCGGTACCTATGGCCGTTTTGATCAGGCCGTTAAAAAAATTGACCCCCGAAAGGAATAAGGAGGAGGACCATGGCACTGTTTGAAAGTTATGACCGGCGGATAGATCAGATCACTCCCGTCCTTGCAAAATATGGGATGAAGAGCTTGGAAGAGGCCAAAGAAGTGTGTGATGCCTATGGCGTCGATGTGGCGGCGCTGGTGAAAAAGATCCAGCCCATCTGTTTTGAAAATGCCTGCTGGGCTTATACCTTGGGGGCGGCCATTGCCATCAAAAAGGGTGAGAAACGGGCGGTGGATATTGCCGCAACTCTTGGTGAAGGCTTGCAGGCCTTCTGCATCCCCGGATCGGTGGCCGATCATCGGCAGGTGGGGATTGGACATGGCAATCTGGCCTCCATGCTGCTACGCGAAGAGACCAAATGCTTTGCCTTTATTGCCGGCCATGAGTCCTTTGCCGCAGCGGAAGGGGCCATTGGTCTTGCCAGGTCCGCCAACCGGGTCCGCAAGGAGCCGCTGCGGGTGATCCTCAACGGTCTGGGCAAGGACGCGGCCCAGATCATTGCACGGATCAATGGCTTTACCCATGTGGAGACCTCCTTTGACTATGCCACCAGTAAATTGACCGTGGTCAAGGAGAAGGCGTATTCGCTGGGAGAACGGGGGGCGGTGCGTTGCTATGGCGCTGACGATGTGCGTGAAGGGGTGGCTATCAATCATCTGGAAGGGGTGGATGTCTCTATTACCGGGAATTCCACCAATCCCACCCGCTTTCAGCATCCGGTGGCAGGCACCTACAAGAAAGAGTGTGTCCAACAGGGCAAGAAATACTTCTCGGTGGCATCCGGCGGCGGCACGGGACGCACCCTGCATCCCGATAATATGGGAGCCGGTCCTGCCTCGTACGGCATGACCGACACCATGGGGAGAATGCATTCGGACGCCCAGTTCGCCGGCTCATCTTCCGTCCCTGCCCATGTGGAGATGATGGGCCTCATCGGCATGGGCAACAACCCTATGGTTGGCGCCTCGGTTTCGGTTGCGGTGGCGCTGGAGCAGGTTTCCTGAGGATTATGACCGATTGAGATGGCGTTGCTTCGTCATGTTGTCAGCATGGTTACAGGTTGGACACATCTAAAGGTGCGTTCAACCTGTTGGTTCATCATCTGGCGAGTTGTTTTTTTGGCCGAGCAGATTTTCAAGATATCCCATCATTTTTTCCTTGGATGAGGCCACATCCAGAGGAACCCATTGCTGATAGTGCCTATATAGGAAACTCAGCTATCACCTTCCTGGACTCCCAGCTATGCGGGAGTAATGCAGCA
>CAITDH010000187.1 GCA_903891045.1 uncultured Desulfobulbaceae bacterium
ATGTAACTGCTTGGCCAGTGGTGCTTCAGGAGACATCAGCGCCTCCGTGTCAAACTGTATTTCCTCTCTTTGGGTCGTCGGCAGCTCGTCCTCGATCACATCCTCAACCAGTTCCTCAATAGGTGGCTCAGCTTGATTGATCGGTGTGTCGTCGCTCTCCTGGTTGCTGTTATTCAAGGCCATCTGTAAGGCCATCCGAATCATGCCGTTGGAGAGTTCGGGTGTATGCAGGAGAAAAAGCCAGTTTTGATTGGGGAGCAGACGGCCGGAGAGGATCATGGTGTCGAAGTTCACCTCGATCTGGGTAATATCATCCAACTGCTCAGAGGCTATCGCCGCAATGTTCGTGATTTTTTTCCCTATTGCCAAGGGATTGAAGTTGCTTGTTGAATGGTCAAGCTGCTTGGCAATAATTCCAGACTGCGGGGCAAAGAGAAAAGCGCCATTGACCTCGGGCAGGCTGGTGAAAAGATCTGAAAGAAAGGTTTCATGATTCATGAGGGGATTGCCTTTGCGAGTGTTGAGCTATTCTGTTGTGAGTCGTCAGCGATCAGCTTCAGGTCTTGAACTTCCTATATCAGATTATATGTCCTGAATCTTAGTGTCAAGTCTGAACCCGACAAACAGGCGAGCGGTGATTATTGAAGCGCCATGTCTGCTGTCAATGTGTCCTGTTTTTCTAAAATGGCCTTGCAGATAGGGCAAGGGGTAAAACCGGCTTGCACGGCTATCTCCATATTCTTGAATTCAATGGTGCAATGGAGGCAGGAGTAGGACTCGCATCCTGGGAGATGGCAGATCATGTCTTTCGCGTTTCCATGCACTGTTCCGACGGTCAGGTGGCCAGGGCCAAGGAGCTCCTCCCGTGTTTGTTCATATCGCCGCATATTCTGTGCGGGGCATGCAATTAATTTTTTAACCGGCAGGTGAACCCATGCGCATAATTTTGCCTTAATCGGCGGAAGCAGTCTGGTGATCAGGGCAGTACAGCCATTGCAGATTGTTTTGGGTATAAAAGGCCGTTCATTGGCGGTCTGGCGTAAAAGGAACAAAACAAAAACGAGAAAGATGAGATTGGGAAACCACATGGCAACCTCAACGGGGAGCAAAGAGGTCTCGGCAAGATTTTTTCCTACCGTGAACAGTACATAATAAAGGATAAAGCCCCCCAGTCCCAGGGGAATGCCGATTGCGCTTTTTCCTGCTCGTGCCTCGAGCCCAAGGGGAAGGCCGAGCAGGCTCAGGATAAAACAGCCCATTGGCAGGACCAGCCGTTTGTGATAGTGGATCAGAGCTTCCCGACCCTCCTTGGTATCCCTGCCAACCCGGGAGGCTGTCAGTTGCAACTGTTTCATGGTCATGGAGCTGATGGATAGCAGGGTGACATCCGTGCCGTCAATAATGCTGGGAATGTGCAGGGGGATGTTGATCTGGTACCGGTCAAAGGTGACTGTCTGGGCATAGGTGCCGTCAGGGCGGTTGAGGCTACCGTTTTCCAGGATGATCGTCACCTGCATCTTGCTGGTGTCACCAACCATGGATCCTGCTTTGGCCATGGTGATGGACGGAATTTTCTGATCGCGCATGTCGGAAACCCAGACATTCTGCCATTGACCCGTCTCCTGGTCGATGGACTCGACATAGACGACCACATCGCCCAAGGCCTCGGTGAAGGCGTTTTCCTTGATCCCCTTGTCTATTTTTTCTTTGGCCAGTTGAAACATGAGCTGATTCATGGCAATCTCGCCGGTGGGGATCAGCTTTACCGAGAAATAGCCGGTGATAAGTGCAATAGCAAGGGATACCAGAATAACAGGGGGCAGGATGGTATAGATGCTGATGCCATTGGCCTTGAAGGCAAGGATCTCGGTGTCGCTGGAGAGTCGGCTGAAGGCGATGATCACACCCATCATGGCGGCCATGGGCATGGAGTAGAGAAACATGTTGGGGAAGAGGTAAGAAAAAAGACGGACAAAATCGGCAAATCCGATGTTAAGTTCAAGAACAACATTCAAAAAAGGGATCAGCTTGACCAGAAAGAAAACTGAGTTCAGGATGAGAAAACTTGCAAAAAACGGGGCAAGGATCTCGGTGGCCAGATAGCTGTAAAGCAGCAACGGCAATGGGGGGAGATGGGGAAAACGATTCATTGCTTGAGAAATAAAGGTTTAAGTTTTAAGATTTAAGTTATTTATAGACTCATGCCGTTTTCGCAAAAGATTTGGTGGGTATCTTAACACTTAAAATCCGAAACTTGAAACCTAAAAGGTTCCACCGTAAGGTGTTTGACGTGTGTATATAAATAATATATAATATTGTAAAATCAAACACGGAGGTGGGCAATGTATAATTTGTCACAATTAGAAAAACAGCAGGTTGGTCTCAGGCTGCCAAGATATATGATCGACGAGATTGATGAATTGACGAAACAATTTTCGCTCAATCGGACGGATATCGTCACTGAAGCGATAAAATCGTATATTTCTGATCAGAAAGCAAAAATGTTTTATGAAAGCTTTGATACATCCTGCAAAGAGCTAAAAGCTGTTATGAATGGGGAACTACCGTCAACAACTCTGAGGGAACTTATTGATGAACTTGACACTGATAATAACCCCTGAGTTTGCCAGAGCAGTCAAGAATCTTTCTAAAAAATACAAATTTATCTGGAAAGATCTGGAGGCGCTTGAACGGGAGTTGTCCAGTGGAGAGGTTCAGGCTGTTGAGCTTGGAAAAAACTGCTATAAGACCAGATTGCAAAATTCGTCCATCCCTGCCGGTAAAAGTGGTGGCTTCAGGATCATATATTTTTATAAAAAAGATAATAAGATCTACCTCCTGGATATTTATTCAAAAACAGACATGGAGAATATCAGTGAAGCCAGGTTGATAGAGATTTTAAGGAGTAATGGGTTGGTATAGAAAACTGGATACGGTGCATGGGAACCGGAATAACGTATTCGCAACCTCTCTTTTTTACCGCTTTATGCTGTTCCTTCTTTTACTCATCTGAACATGGATAATCCCTTCGAACTCGTTACCGCCTTTTCTCCCTCCGGCGATCAGCCTCAGGCCATCGCAACCCTGGTGCGCGGCCTGGAAAGCGGGGCGCGCAGCCAGATGCTGCTGGGGGTGACCGGGTCGGGCAAGACCTTTACCATGGCCAGTGTGATCGCCGAGGTGCAGCGGCCCACCCTGGTCATTGCCCCCAACAAGACCCTGGCCGCCCAGCTTTTTGCCGAATTCAAGGAGCTTTTCCCCCATAACGCAGTGGAGTATTTCGTCTCCTATTACGACTACTATCAGCCGGAGGCATATATTCCCACCTCCGACACCTTTATCGAGAAAGACTCCGCCATCAATGACGCCATCGACATGATGCGCCATTCTGCCACCCGCTCCCTGCTTACCCGGAGGGATGTGCTGATCGTGGCCTCGGTCTCCTGCATCTACGGCCTGGGCTCGCCGGATGAATACAAGAACATGCATCTTTTCCTGCGCCGCGATGAAGAGTACTCCATGGAAAAGGTGCAGCGCCGGCTGGTCTTCATGCTCTATGAGCGCAACGACATATCCTTCCATCGCGGCACCTTCCGGGTGCGGGGTGATGTCATTGATATCTTCCCGGTGCATGAGGAAGAGGTCTCGATCCGCGTCGAGTTTTTTGGCGATACGGTGGAGGCCATCTCGGTGATTGATCCCCTGCGGGGGGTGGTTCTGCAGCGGCTGGATGAGTACACGGTCTTCCCGGCCAGCCATTTCGTCACCTCGCGCGACCGCTTGCAGGTGGCCATGGAGGCGATCAAGGAGGAGCTGAAGGAGCGGCTGGCCTGGTATCAGCAGAGAAACCGCCTCGTTGAGCTGCAGCGGCTGGAGCAGCGCACTATGTTTGATCTGGAGATGATCCAGGAGCTGGGCTATTGCAGCGGCATTGAGAATTACAGCCGCCATCTGACCGGCAAGGAGCCGGGCGCGGCCCCGCCCAACCTCATCGATTATTTCCCGGATGATTTCCTGCTCTTTCTTGACGAGTCCCATATCGGCGTGCCGCAGCTCAACGGCATGTACAATGGCGACCGCTCCCGCAAGGAGACCCTGGTCGATTACGGCTTCCGTCTGCCCTCGGCCCTCGATAACCGGCCCCTGCGCTTTGAGGAGTTCAACGCCCGGATCAAGCAGGTGATCTTTGTGTCGGCGACCCCCGGTCCCTACGAGCTCGATCAGGTGGAAGGGCGGATCGTGGCCCAGATCATACGGCCCACCGGCCTGCTCGATCCCCGGATTGAGGTGCGTCCGGCCAAAAGCCAGGTGGACGATCTGCTGGAGGAGATCCGCTTGCGTTCCGAAAGCAATGAGGCGGTGCTGGTAACGACGCTGACCAAACGTATGGCCGAAGACCTGACCGATTATTACGAAAAGCTCGGTGTCAAGGTGCGCTATCTTCATTCCGATATCAAGACCCTGCAGCGGGTGGAGCTGATCCGCGATCTTCGCAACGGCGACTATAATGTCCTGGTCGGGATCAATCTCCTGCGTGAGGGGCTGGATATCCCGGAGGTGTCGCTGGTGGCGATCCTTGATGCCGACAAGGAGGGTTTCCTGCGTTCCGAACGGTCGCTGACCCAGACCTGCGGCCGGGCGGCAAGAAATGCCGACGGCATGGTCATCTTCTACGCCGACACCATCACCGGCTCCATGCAGCGCACCATGGATGAGACCGCGCGGCGGCGCAAGATTCAGGAACAATATAATCAGGAACATGGTATAACGCCCACCACCATCTGTTCCCGGGTCAAGGACGGTCTGCAGCAGCATCTTGCCGACAGCGGGTATCAGGCGGGGTATCAGGCGGATCTTCTGCAGGCGGCGGAGGAGCTGCCGGTTTATACCAGTATCCGTGATCTGGAAAAAGAGATCAAAAAACTGGAGAAAGAGATGCAGACCGCAGCCAAAGAGCTGGCCTTTGAACAGGCGGCCGCCCTGCGGGATCGAATCAAGGCCTTGCGCAAACTGGAGATAGAGATCGGATGAAAGACGGATTCTGGTATAAGGTATCGTTGAAGGTGGTCCCCTTTGTCTTTGTCTGGCTGATCAGGATCTGGTTTGCCACCTGCCGGGTGGTGACCCATGGCCAGGAGTACCGCCGACAGATTGATGCCCTGGGAGGGCCGGCTGTCGCCTCATTCTGGCACTATGGGATTCTGTTTCTTTTTTATTATGTCCGCAACGAAAGGGCGGCAGTCATGGTCAGCGCCAGTCGCGATGGTGAATATATCGCCCGGGTGGCTGAGAAATTGGGACATGTAACGGTGCGCGGCTCCCGCGGCAAGGGTGGGGGCGGGGCCATCAAGGGCCTGATTCGGGCAATTCGGGGAGGGCATCATGCCGCCCTGGTTGCCGATGGTTCGCAGGGCCCGGCCCGAGTGGCGCAGGCCGGTTCTGTTGTCCTGGCCTCGCATACCGGCGCGCCGATCCTGCCCATGCTCTGGTCGTGTAATCGCTACAAGCGGTTTGGCTCCTGGGACGGCACAGCCCTGCCGCTCCCTTTTTCCCGGATCGATTTTTTTTATGGTGAGCCCCTGCTCGTGCCGCCGGGATTGAAGGAAGAACAGGTGGAGGAATACCGCCTGGAGCTGGAAAAGCGGTTGAATGATCTCTATGTCCAGGCCTGGGCGTTGCAGGGGAAGACGGAACATTGAGACAACATCAAATCCCCCTCACTCCCCCTTTTTCAAAGGGGGAAGCAGCATAAAATCCCCCCTTTGAAAAAGGGGGGTAGGGGGGATTTGGCCGTTCAGG
>CAITDH010000188.1 GCA_903891045.1 uncultured Desulfobulbaceae bacterium
AATTCGTAGATAGGCATTTTTGTTCACTTGGTGATTTTTAAACAACATAATAAAGACAGAAGAGGATTGACATGTGTCTCAAAGAATTCTTTTTTGTTTGCTGAAAGCAATAATTTGTCTTTTTCAGATTTTGTCAAGGTGGCCTTGCCTGAAAAGAACGTGTCGGTAATAAAGGTATGAATCTGCAACAGTTTGAAATTTTAAATGATGTGCGATCATTACTGGCATATCATCAGGCCTTGAGGATTGAAGACTATCCTCGGGATGCCGCAATCGTTCACTTTCTTGACAGAACGGCCGAGGCTGCCGTTAGGGGGCAAACCTTACCGCAACAGAAAAAAGTTACACCTGCCCTTACGCCTGTGGTTGCATCTGTTATCACGGAAACGCTTCAGGGTATTGCCGTAGAGATTGATGGTTGTTGTAACTGTGAGCTTCATGCCAGGCGAGTGGTTCCGGTCTCTGGCAGGGGGACGGCACGGGCCAGGCTTCTTATTGTTGGCGGGTGGCTGACTAGGGCTGAACAGGAAAAGCTGCCTCTGGAAATGATATTTGGCCAGGAGGAAGATAAGATGTTGGCACGGATGCTTACGGCGATCCATCTTACGCCCGGTGATGTTTTCATTACCAACATTCTCAAATGTGGCCTGCCTGAATCCTGTCAGCCGGTAGCTGCCAATATCCATTGCTGTCTTGCATATCTGAAGCGTCAGATAGCCGTGATTGCCCCGAAGGCGATCTGCACCATGGGAATTATTGCTACCAGGGCCCTTCTCAATCTGCCGCAGTCCCTGTCTCAATTACGGGGACATTTTCATCTGTACACAGCAATTGATGGGAGCCAGATCCCGCTTATGCCGACCTATCATCCCTCGTATCTGCTCCAGGCGGAAGAGATGAAGCTGAAGACCTGGGAAGATCTGCAACTTATTGAGAAAAAGTTGGCAGAGCATCTGTTGTCATAAAATAGGCGGTTGGTGATTGGGGCGGTAATCATCAAGCATCTGAGCCTTTTGCAAAATGAAGAGTTTACACCCCTGGTCATAAAAGATCCGTTTTGCTCTTTGACAACCTATCCGATGAGGCGAAGAAGTTGATCCGCAAACAGGGTGATGACCCCAAACATCAAGTGTGGGGACTTTCCCGTGCCCTCTGCACCATGACATTGTTGGCACCAAAGTCTTCTTTTAATCGACTGTTTGCCCGTTCCGCACTAGACCGGATTTTATAGCGTTGTGCTTCATGCGGTGCCATGGGGAGACCTCCTGGCCACGTCCATTTTTATCCGTGATCGGGACATGCCCACACTCCCGGCTTGTCTCCTCGATCCGCTTGGCATCGTAGGCCGCGTCCATAAAATCGTAGAGAAAGTCACCTTCCTGCTGGTCAGCTTGATCAGCGGAAGGCTACCTGACCTGACTGTCATGCAACGAAGCAGAGGTGACAAGGGGCTGATTGGCAACCCGATATCGTTTGTGTCCAGATGTAGCTTGAAGCCGTTCCATGACATTTTGTAGCCCTTGGCATTCTTCTTGGTGCCACGATCGCAGTTGACCGGCAATTCACGGATGGCGTCCTCCGCAGTCTGGCGGACCTGACAATCAAGTTGCTTCTCGATGGCTGGGTTCGCGTTGTTGCTCTCTTGCGGGGCTTGCTGGCTTCTTTGGCTAACCTTTTTCGCCGGTTTCTCGCGACCGGCAATGGCGGTGGAATCGCGGCTTATGTGCCCGACAAGCTCTTCTGCAAGGTATTGTTTTACCAGTGCATCGTGGACCCGGTTTCCAAAACTACCGGCGGCAAATTCGGCAAAGGCCCGCGAGAAGGTCGACTCTGACGGGATATCACTCAAAGCAG
>CAITDH010000189.1 GCA_903891045.1 uncultured Desulfobulbaceae bacterium
AATGTGGCCCTGTTCGCTGCCGAAAAGGTGCTGGAGCTGGGGGGGAGGGTGTTGACCCTGTCTGACTCCACGGGTGTCATCTATGATGAGCAGGGACTTGATTCAGATAAACTTGCCTTTGTCAAGGATCTGAAAAATGTCCGGCGGGGGCGGCTGGTTGAATATGGAGAGCGCTATCCTGATGCCGTTTATATCCCTCGTGATCCGCTTATGGATGATGGGGATCAGAATCCGGTGTGGAATTTTCCGGCGGATTGCGCCTTTCCCTGCGCGACCCAGAATGAGATCAATGGCCATGATGCGGCCCGGCTCCTGGCGGGTGGTGTTGGTCTGGTCTGTGAAGGGGCCAATATGCCATGCACGCCCGAGGCGGTAGAGCTCTTTCTTGCCCAGAATATCCTGTACGGGCCGGGCAAGGCGGCAAATGCCGGCGGGGTAGCGGTCTCCGGTCTGGAGATGGCCCAGAATGCCATGCGGCTGTCCTGGTCGCGAGCAGAGGTGGATGCCCGGCTCAGGCAGATTATGCACTTTATTCATAAGAGTTGTCTTGATACTGCGGCGGAGTATGGCGTGCCGGGGAATTATGTTGCCGGCGCCAATATTACCGGATTTATCAAGGTGGCGCGTGCCATGCTGGAACAGGGATTGGTATAGGAAAGGCCTGAAGGGCCTGTTGGCTGGTTATGATTTCTATGACGCACTACGATCAACAATGCGCTGCGGAATTTGCGGAGCTGCGAAGCCGTTTCGATGACTATTTTGTCGAGATGGCGGTGGAGTGTCCTTATCATCTTCCCCATACTGCGGTTTTTTATCAGGCCCTGTTTGCCCCGATTCCAGAACGGATCATGGAGCTGTTCCTGGCCTCGGGTTATCGCCGCAACGGCAATTGTCTCTATGCCATGCGCTGTCCTGCCTGCTCCGCCTGTGTCCCCATTCGTCTGCATCCGCAGGAGCTCAGGTTCAATCGCAATCAGCGGCGGGTGATGAAGAAAAACCAGGATCTGGAGATCGAGTTCGGGCCGGTGCAGTTGAGCCCGGAAAACATGGCCCTGTGTCAGAAATTCCTGTCCAGTCGCTATCCGCACAAGAACAATCAGGCCGAGAGCTATTATTCCGGTTTTTTCCTGACCTCTATTGTAACGTGCATGGAGATCCGGTATCGCCTGGAGGGCAGGCTGGTCGGTTCCGCTATTGTCGATGTGGGCGCCAACTGGATGAATGCCGTCTATTTTTATTTTGATCCGGATCAAGGCGGGCGGAGCCTGGGTACCTTTAATATCCTGACCCTGGCGGAAATCTGTCTCAACCAGCAAATCAACTATCTGTATCTTGGTTATTATATTCAGTCCGTGGCGGCCATGAACTATAAAAGCCGCTTTACTCCCCACTATCTGTATCGTGATGGCAGCTGGCAACAGGTGGTGAAGGATTAACCTAAGCTGGGAGGGTCTTCTGATGCATGAGGCACAATTGTACAGTAAGGGCAATGATGGTGAGGTGATCTGTGAGCTTTGTGCCCATCACTGTCGGATCAAGGATGGGCATCGGGGAATTTGCGGGGTGCGCGAGAACAGAAAAGGGGTGCTGTACAGTCTGGTCTATGGGTGGTTAGTGGCGGAGAATGTGGATCCAGTGGAGAAGAAACCGTTGTTTCATGTGCTGCCGGGAAGCCGGTCCTATTCCATCTCCACTGTTGGCTGTAATTTCCATTGTCGCCATTGTCAGAATTTTTCCATCTCCCAGCCTGGCGCCTTTGCCGCTGACGCGGTTCCCGGTATCCTGCGATCACCGGAACACGTGGTGGATAGTGCTTTGCGTAATGGCTGTCAATCGATCAGCTATACCTATGTGGAACCAACGATTTTTTTCGAGTTTGCCTGTGATTGCTGCGTACTGGCCCGCGCCCAGGGGCTGAAAAATATCTTTGTCTCCAATGGCTATATGACAGAAAAGACAACCCGGAAACTGGCGCCGGTTCTGGATGCCATTAATATCGATATTAAATCATTCGGCGATGATTTTTATCGGAAGATATGCGGGGCCCGTCTACAACCGGTGCTGGATACGGTGCGGCTCATGCATGAGCTGGGAGTGTGGGTGGAGATTACTACTCTGGTCATTCCCGGGCTCAATGACAGTGATGCGGAACTGGCTGAAATTGCTGAATTTATACTCTCTGTCGATCCGTCCATGCCCTGGCATGTGACGGGTTTTTATCCCACCTATAAGTTGACCGACAGGCCGGCCACGTCGGCGGCGTCTCTGCAGAAGGCCCGGGAGATTGGACTCGCGGCTGGACTCAGGTATGTTTATGAGGGCAATGTCCCTGGATCAGGAGGAGAAAATACCGCGTGTCCGTCGTGTCAGGCCCGTTTGGTCAGCCGTCTGGGGTTCAGAATCGTAGAAAACAGGCTTGTTGATGGCGGCTGTCCGCAATGTGGGGAACAGATTGCCGGGGTTTGGGGATGAAAGAGAAGAACGAAGAAGTTGCTCAAAAAAGTATGTAAAATTTCCCTGGTATCTTGATTTCGAATTCCATACGTTTCTCGGGGATGGTTGGATGAGGAAAGGAGAGGTAATATGCGTGCAGGGCCAACCGGCGTAGAGGATTGGTCTTGGCGCCATATTTTTTGTCGCCGACAATGGGGTGGCCAAGGTCGGCCATGTGGACGCGAATCTGGTTCTTGCGTCCGGTGACCAGGGTGATATCGAGCAAGGTATAGGTGTCATTTCCTTTGACGACCTTGTAGTTGGTCGTGGCCTCCTTCCCCTCTTCGCTATTGTCCCTGACAGTATAGACCCGCAGGGCCTTTGACTCGGCGAGCATGCTTGTAATCTGTCCTTCTTTCTCTCTGGGAACCCCTTCCACGATGGCGGAGTATCTCTTGTCGGCATGATCCCATTGATCCTGGAGAATCTGTTTTGCCGCTTCGTTCTTGGCAAAAACCAGCAATCCTGAGGTCCCCTGATCGAGACGGTGGACGATGAAGATCCGCGCTTGCGGCGATTTTGACCGTTCCTTGAGATAGCTGCTGAGCAGGTAGAAGGCGGTCTTCCTTTTTTCGTTTTCAGTGGCAATGGTCAACAATCCCGAAGGCTTGTCGATGACAATGATGTCTTCGTCTTCGTAGACTATGGTCAGTCCTGGGCACTCTCTGGCCTGCTCGCGCATTTCCTGTTCTGAGCGAATGCTCACCAGCTCTCCCGGCAACAAAAGCTGGTCCGGTCGTGTCGCCTCTTTGTCGCCAATGGTCACCGCCCCATGCTTGATCAGTTGTTTGGCCTTGGTCTTTGAGTAGCCGGCACCCGTGAGAAAGGTCAGGATGTCGGATTTGTTTTTGGTCAGGAGGTTTCTCATGACTGTTCTTGCCTCACAGGGCGGGAGTCATCTCTCTGATCTCGCTGGTCTCTGAAACGAATAGTGAGTCCTTTCAGAAAGCTCCGGAGAAATTGATTGCCGCATTCCTTGTAATTTTTATGGCCTTCTTTTCGGAACAAGGCGCTCAGTTTGGCCTTGGTGATACCGGCATGGGCCAGCTCCAGGATTTCCAGCAGGGCGTCTTCTTTCAATTCCAGGGCAATACGCAGTTTTTTGAGAATGATATTGTTGGTGATGGGCGATGCTGCATCCGCTTGATCAGCTTTGTTTTCTTTAGGGCCTCTTTTGTGGATGATAAGACCATCGAGAAAGGAACCCATGACCAGATCACTGCATGCAAGGTAGCCTTCTTCCTCTTCCTTTTTCAGCAAGGCAGCGATGGATGATTTTTCCAGGTCATGTCCGCCGAGTTTGCATATCTCAACGATTGTAGCGTCGGGCAGGTCGAGAGCGTAGCGAATCCTGCGGAGTGTATCATTGTTGGTCATGGGGTGTTCCTGATAGCTGTTGGCTTTATAGTATTATGGGCATCTCTTGGAACGCCAGCTTATTTGGGGGGTGCTGGTTGGGTCTCAGGTACTTTCTCCATGTTCTGTGTATTGCTTTTCTGGATAGTGGCGCTCATGTCATTTGCTGCCTTGCGGGCGGTATCTTTTATCTCTTCTGCCTTTTCGGCCAAGGTCTGTGAGGCGGTTGCAGTCTTGTCAATAACCGCATGGGCCTTGTCAGCGGCGGCCTGAATGGCCTTGGTTGTTGTCTCTTTTACCGGTGGTTGTTTAGGTTCTTCATTTTTGCATCCGGAAAGCATCAAACTGGCGAATGTAACAGTTGCCAAAGCGGTTAACATAATCTTTTTCATCTGTGTTGTTCCTGTTGGTAGATGTTGATGGTGGCGGTGAGGTGATGCTGAAATGTGCTCAGACAATCCGGTAATTCTGCTCATCTGGACAGTAGCTGTTAACGTATACCATATTTCCCGAGATGGGTCCTAACTCTTTTGATTTTTCTGAAAACTCAGAGGCAGCGCTTGGCTGGCTGCCTCTATGGCGCTTCGGCTTTGCCTGCCTCCTTCGGTGTCGGGAGTTTCTCCGCCCAGAATGGCCTTGACGAGAGCGCCTTGGCTGAGTTTTGCGGCCGGCAGGGTTGGAAACAGGTGCTGTTGTTTGTCATTGATATGGATGATGTCTGCGGCAAGCAGTTGGTCAATGGTTGAGGAGATAAGAGAGGGGAGATGTCCAGGGCAGAGATCAGGGAGCATCTTGATTGTCAGCGCCTGTTGTTTGTCAAAAGCGAGAAAAACCTGATGGACGATGTCAAAGGCGGCACTGAGTTGTTCGGCAGGCGTTGGTGGCGTCGGAAGGAGTTGATAGTTGTGACGCGTCTGGCAGGCGAAGGCGATTTGGGCGCCACTCAGAATAAAAATCCAGCCAAGGTATAACCAGACCAGGAACAGGGGGAGGGTGGCAAAGGAGCCATAGATGGTGTTGTAGTTTGAGACCCCAATCTGCAGGCTGATAAAGATATTCTGGGTGATAAACCAGAGGGAACCGGCAAGGATCGCGCCAATAAAGGCCGGAACCAGGTGGACTCTGGTGTTGGGAAAGACAATGTACGTGATCGATAAGGCAAGGGTAATAAACAGGATTGGCAGCAGGAGGAGAAAGATGGTCTGCAGCCAGATTACTGGCAGAAGTGGTTCGATTTTTCCCAGTAATGTTGGGCTCTTGAGAACGGTGGTGGCCGCAAATCCGATATTGATGGCAACGGGCATCAGGATCAGCAAGGCCAGATAATCCGTGACCTTGCGCAGCGCCGAGCGGCCGGAGGGGACTTGCCAGATCGTGTTCATGGCCCTCTCAATGGTGTCAAAGACCATGATGATCGTGATCAGCATAACAAGGACGCCGATGGAACCCAGGGTGGTAAAGTCGGTCTTGTCAACATAGTCGAAAAGCTTGTTCGCCGCTGAACGGAGATGAGTGGTCAGGGTTGCTGCTGCTGCATCTGTGTGGTCAGGTCCTGCCGCAGGTCTTGTGTCCTCCTGAGAGGAGGCGGGGATGGCAGTTGTATCTGCAGTTGATTTCTGTTCCAGGGTGTCGATGTAGCTATACACAACCTGGCGCAGATGATTGTTGCCGCCAAGTCCTTTGACCATTGCCGTGCTCATGGCCAGCAAGGGCACCAGGGAGAGAAGGACGGCGTAGGTGAGGGCGCTTGCGCGCAGTGAAAGTTCGTTGTTGTGAAATTCTTTGGTCGTGATCAGGAACACGCGGACGAAGGTGTGAAGTGCCTGTCTCGGGCTGGCCGGTAATGTGCTCGATTGATCTGCCCAAGTTAAGAGGCGGCTGGTTATAGATGGTTTTTGGGGGTGAGTGGTCATGGTCTGTCTGATGTCGTCTTGTTCTTCCTCACCTGTTTCAGGTAGAGAGCGTGAAGGCTGAGGGTTGTTCAGGGCAAATACTTCAGCCTTCGGTCTTCAGCCTTCAACCTTTTTGGTCAAGCATTCTTGTAGAGCCTTTCTTCCAGGATCTTGAAGACGATCTCGCGTTTGATTGGTTTGCTGATATAATCATTCATGCCGGCTTCAAGGCATTTCTCCCGATCACCTTTCATGGCATTGGCCGTCATGGCGACAATGGGGATGTCGGTAAACCCTTGCTGCCGGATCTGGCGGGTGGCCTCCAACCCGTCCATCTCGGGCATCTGAATATCCATGAGGATGAGGTCATACTGGTCTGGGTTCTGGGTATAGCTTTCAACCGCCAGTCGGCCATTGGCGGCGACCTGCACCGTATATCCCGCCTTGCTGAGCATCATGGTTGCCAGCTTCTGGTTGACCAGATTGTCTTCGGCCAGGAGAATCCTGCTTGAGTGTTTGATATCCTCACGAATTGAATACTGGGTGATGAGTTCCTTCTCCTCCTTGGGGATGCTGTTGTCATCCGGGCTGCTCAGGATCTTGGCCAGGGTCTTGAGCATCATGGCGCGCCGGGTTGGCTTGGTGAGAAAGGCGTTAAAGCCGGCGTCGCGACAGCGGCTGGCGATTTTTTCGGTGCTGGAGGTGTAGGCAAGCAGCGGAATATTGTGGCTTTGGGTCTTGGCCGCCCGGATCTGCAGGGCAAGGTCAAATCCAGAAATAACAGGAAGCTGCAGATCGAGAATCGCGGCGTCAAAGGGGGTGTTGTTTTGGTCGGCCGCAATCAGGGTCGGCAGGGTTTGGGTCTCATCCATCAACGCGACGATCTGGATGTCGTACTGATGGAAGATATTGAGCAGGATCTCGATGTTGGTCTTGTTGTCATCGACCAGGAGGATGCGGGTGCCTTTCAGGGTGCTGATCGTTGCGGTTTTTGGCTTGACGCGGGCGGATTTCTGCATGGCGGCAGTAAAATGAAAGATGGAACCTTGACCAGGGATGCTTTCTGCCCACACCTGTCCTTTCATTAACTGTGCAATCTTTCGACATATGGAGAGACCAAGGCCGGTGCCGCCATATTTCCTGGTCGTTGAACCATCCGCCTGTTTAAAGGCCTCGAAAATGGTGTCAACCTTGGACGGATCAATGCCAATACCTGTGTCCCGAATCTTGCTGTGGAGAATAAGGGTATCTTCTGTCTCTTCTTCCACTTCAATAGAAAGTTCCAGCTCTCCCTGTTCCGTAAATTTGACGGAATTGCCAAGGAGGTTGACCAGGACCTGCCGGAATCTTCCCGGGTCGCCCATAACATTTGCCGGCAAGCGCTCGTCAATACGGCAAAGCATCTCAATGTGTTTGCCGGCAATCTTGGGCCGCACCATATCGCAGACATCATGGGCGGTTATCTCCGGATCAAAGTCAATGGCCTCGAGTTCCATGTGCCCGGCCTCAACCTTGGAGAAGTCGAGAATGTCGTTGATGAGACCAAGAAGGGCTTCGCCGCTGCGTTTAATGGTGAAGGCGCTCTCCTTTTGTTCTTCGTCAAGCTCAGAGGTCAAGAGCATATCTGTAAAGCCGATGATGCCGTTCATGGGGGTTCTGATTTCATGGCTCATGGAGGCGAGAAACTCACTTTTGGCAATATTGGCAGCCTCGGCCGCAGCTGTGGCTTCCCGGAGCTGCTTGGTCTGGATCTCGATCTCGGATTGGAGGGTTTTTGAGTAATTGTCCTGTTGTTCCTGGATGACCTGATAATTTTTCTGGTTTTCTTCCAGGATGGTCTGATATTTATGTTCCAGGACTGAAAATTTGCGATCGAACTGTTTCTTTTGAATCTCAAGCCGTTGCAGGGTTTTGTGATGTTCTTGCTGGATTCGGAAGAGGGTGAGGCACAGTTTGACGGTCCGGCAGATCTGTGATGGCGCACCTTGACTACCGTTATGATCACTGCTGAAGAGAAGTGTGGCCTTCAGTTCAGGAAGAGAGAGGGCATGGTAGTTGCCATTGTTTGTCGTCCAGAAGGATTGTGCGTCGAGCCCTGTTTGTATCTGGGCAGAAATTTCTTCCAAGACCTGTGGGGATGGATCCAAGGCCGTTGTCCCGCTACGATGCAGCGTTCCTTGCTGGTCAAGGCAGAGGTAAAGATGATCGCCATCGGTGTCAGCCAAAAGAACCAGGAGTTCGTTGATCTCGGTGATGAATGTTGTAACCTGGTTAAAAACCGCAAAACTATTTTCCATGTCTGGCTCCTGTACGGTTGTGCGTAATAACCTTGATTGTATGGTGATGAGAACGGCAGAGGGAGGGCCGTGGGAACAGGAACAAGTTCTCTTGATGCTTGAATAATTCCTAATTTTCGTAAATACTGAGGGCTTTTGCTATCTCTTCCGGTAAATCGTCAATCAGTACCTTGTATTCAGCCATGTTTTCCTGAAGATGGAGCACCAGTGGAGGAGAAAGGGGGGATATGACATCTGGCAGGGAACTGTAGCCCAGTTGCCCGGTAATGTACTGTGCGATCTGGAGAATACTGGTCAGGCTGCTGGGGACAGCATCTTCCGTCAAGGTGTGATGGTCGCGGATGGCCTCCTGGATAGGGGTGGACATTCCCCATTCCTGGGATAGCAGGTAGCCGATTGCACAGTGATCTGTCCCTAAAAAATGCCGCTCATGTTCAATGAGTGAATCTGTGGGCTTGCAGGCCGCACAGGCGGCAAGAAAGGCTTCTCGCTCGATTTGCTCTTCAGCTATTTTCCCGAAATCATGAAGAATACCACATAGATAGGCGTCATCGCCGTTGATGGCAAAGATTCTTTCGGCAAGGATCTTGCTGCATGTGCTGACAACCGCGCAGTGCAGCCAGAGACGTTTTCTGGAGAAGATTCCCGGGTCGTTCCGTTCTTTGAAGATGTTTTGCAGGGCGTCAGTGACGGCCATGCTGCGAAGGTTCCGCATCCCCAGAAAGGCCACGGCCCTGCTAATGGAGGTGACTGGTTGTGAGAGTCCGTAGAAGGCACTGTTGACAAGGCGGAGCAGACGCGCCACCATGGTGGGATCCATTTTGATAATGTCTTCAAAATCCTTCATGGTCGAATTGTCATCGGCGATCATTCGTGAAAGCTCGGTGACAACATACGGCAGTGTTTTTGCATCCTTGAATTTTTTGACAAATTGTTCGGCGGTAAGCATGTTAAATTTCTCTAATTGAGGATGATTTCTCGTTTGGCAATGGCCTCGGACTTGACCCGATCAAGAAGTTCCGCTAGAACGGGTTTGATGTTCTCGCGGATATCACCGGCAACGATGATAAAGAGCAGGTCTTCGCCTGGTTGGAACTCCCCGCTTTTGGCCTCGATAACGATATCAAAAATGCCATCTCGTCCGAGAAATTCCTGGCGAATGGTCTCTATCTTGGTAAGATCGGGGCTGACTTCCAGCGCCTTGACCTTGCTTTTGTCCTTCCTCGACCAGTTGCGCACCACGCCGTTGTGGATGAGGACCATCCCTACATTGTCCTGGAAGCCAGGTTGTTTTTTCATTTCGGAAATTCGTTTTGAGATGTCCATGGATGGCTCCTTGTGTTGAAATAAGCAGATAGTTAGGGCCGTTACGAGATAATTATTACTTTTTATCCGTTTCGTTACGGCTGGTTATATGGTTTGTGGGTGTTATTCTGTTACAGTTATTTTTGAACAATGGTTTGGGGACGATTTTTCTGGTCGTTCGAGTTTGCTTGTATTGCAACTGTTTGTTTTTTGGAGTTGTGTACAGTAGCGGGAAGTTTCAGTTCATATCCTTGGGGAAGTTTTTTTTCTTGAGAAATCAGTTGGTTGATACCAGGATTGAACGTCTTGATGGTATTGATATCGACCTTGAAATGGCGACTGATGTCGTCTATTGATGCACGTTTGGTGAGCCGGACAGTCGTTAATGGTGCAGATGATTGAAGGGGGTGCGAAGATATTTTCTGTTCAAACTTTTGTGCGGCCTGGAGGGCAGCAAGAAATTCTGGATAATAGTTGCGTGAGGCAAATTTGAAGTGTCCTTCCTCATATTCCAGAAAGATCTTTTCATAAGAGCCCTTGTCTTTTTTGGCCCGTGCCATTCCTGATGTCCCACAATTGTAAGCGGTAAGGGCCAGGGGCCAACTGCCAAGAATAGAGTGATTTCTTTTCAGAAATTTTGCGGCTGCGTGAGTTGCCTTCAATGGATCCTGGCGTTCATCCATGGTATGATCGATGCGCAGATACTGTTTTCCTGTTGACCGGGTAAATTGCCAGAGGCCAGAGGCCCCGGCCTTGCTGTAGGCGTCGGGATTGAAGGAAGATTCAACATGGGGCAGGTAGGCGAGTTCTTCCGGGAGGTCGTATGAACGGAGTATTCGTTTGATCTCATGGAGATATGCTCCTGAACGCACAACTCCTTCCCTGAACCGTTCTTTCTGGCCGATCTGGACACGGACGGATTCACTGGCCTTTTGCAGTTGTGACTTGCGGGCACCTTGATACATGGCGGCGATTCGATGTTCTTCTTTGGTGACGGGGGGATTCCCCTGGGCAAGGTGGGTCAGGATGGTGCTATACTTCTGTTTAGCTGTTTCGAGAAGGGGTTCATTGAGCTGCCTAGCGCCGGGCTGGAGATAGTCAGCAATAGGGATTATCCCATAGATTTTTGTCAAGTCATACTTGTCGTGGATGACGGCTTCGCTGGTGGAGTATGTTGTGTAGATTTTTTCCCAGAAAGCGACATTGGTCTGAATGGCCGGAAATGTAGGGAAATTTTTATTGTTGACCATCGCACCAAGATTGGAAGTGTTGCCTAAAAGACAAAGGAGTGCAATAGTGGCAACAAGGAAGGATGCCGGCAACTTGGGGGAGCGGGATTGGCGGGTGAGGACAAAAGCCTCTGCGTTTGCGGATTTCATGTTGCAAAAAATAAAAGTTAAAAAATAAAAGTTGGAAAGAACGATACCCTTTATTTAATCATAAGGAAGGCCTGATGTACACTCCAATATTGGCAACACTTGGTTTTATTCTTTCTCCAGATGGTCAGCAAACCTTACTTGTTCACAGGAATAAACGAGCCACTGATCAGCATCTGGGGAAATATAATGGTCTTGGTGGCAAGATGGAACGGCAGGAGGACATTTTTTCCTGTCTCAGGCGGGAGGTTTATGAAGAGTCTGGGTTGTTGTGTGAGGACGCGACGTTGCGGGGAACGGTGAATTGGGCAGGTTTCGGTCGTGGTGGCGAAGATTGGTTTAGTTTTATCTATCGGATAGATCGCTTCAGCGGAACAGTCAAGACATCTAATGAAGAAGGTGATCTGCGGTGGTGCCGATTGGATGAGTTGTCTCTGTTGCCAATGTGGGAGGGGGATAAGTATTTTCTGGATATGGTTTTTGATGATAATATATTTCCATTTCATGGGTATATGCCTTATCGCGATGGTCGGCCTTTGAGTTGGAGCTATTCAAGGGGATGAGGTGAGCAAGGTGCGGAGAGGCGGAGTCCTTGTTTGCCTGCTCCAGTGTTGTTTGTTCCAGAGATTGATGAAAAGCGACTGCTGTTTTTGCTATTCAGATGAGGATATTCTTCTTGTGAAGATGGCTTTCTCCTTGCGGAGAATACAGGGCGTGGGTATATTTAAACTGTTTCTTGATATGTAAAAGAGTTTTGTATTTATTATAATAATTACAGGAGTAAAGGATATGATGCAGGATAGCGAATTAGGGCGTCTTGAGGATTTTGTTGCTAAACTATTGGAAAGATTTAATGCCTTGCAGGCAGATAAAAAGAAAGTTGATGACCTTTTGTTGCAGAGGGAGGCGGCGATTGCCACCTTGCAGGAGGAGTTGGCTGATCTCAAGGATGAACGAGGAGAGATCGGTAACAGGGTGTCTGGGCTTCTGGAACGTATTGAAGAATGGGAAGCAAGCGAGAGCGAGAACAGTAGTGCTGGCGCAACTAACCGTAACTCGGATGGCGCCGTGCAGGGAAGTCTTTTTTAACGTGGCTTTTGGGCAGATTCTTCTTGATGCTTGTTTTTTGAGAAGGATATTATGCAGATCCGTCAGAGTCGTGGAGAGTTGACTTGGAAAGGCTTGTTCGGTTTGAACTTCTCGGCCAGGAATATACTTTTTATACCGGGGCTCCAGAGGATGAGGTGGCAGATATCCTTGATCTTGTGCAAGGATTGGTTAAGGAAAATATGTCTGGCACCTCGGGAGCAATACCTGTGAACAAGGTGGCAGTATTGGTGAGTTTTAATATTTCCTCCAGGTATTTCGAGTTAAAATCTAACTTTGATCGCTATAAAGCAGATACTGAACAAAGGATTGCCAGCCTGACGAGGCAAATTGATTCAGGGCTTTCTCCAGAAAAAGGAGAGGGGCAGAGATAATTCTCTTTTGTTTGCTTGAAATTTTGTTATAGTTGTTTCAGATGTTTGTCTCTTCATGTTGTCGCCTTTGTTTTGGGTGCGATATGCAATTGACGTGTTTGTTTGAAATTTGTTTGGGATTTATGGTGCAATCTGTTTTCCCTGCCCTGTTGGTGATCTTCAGAATGTTGAGCCAACTCTCATAAAAAGGGTATCTCTACGGTTTTCTAAAGGAAGTTTGCTTAGCAAGCTTCCCGACGAGGCTATGAGTTATACCCACCTATTTCATAGGTTTAAATATTCTGCTGACACGGCAGGGTGGGGATTTTTTTATTCTCAGAATAATAACTTTTATTCTGTTTTTATATCCAGGGCGCTTTAGAGAAAGGTCTGCAGGTCACGTTAAAGGGTGACAGGCAGGTCGAGGCGAGTTGACTGGAATTCATCAGCAAAATTATTGATTGCAGTTGGAATGATGCTGAACAAGATTACGAAATTCGGGAAGAAAAATTGTGTTTATATGCTGCGTTGGTGAAGTACAGAAGAAGTGTTCTTGGGAAATGTCTGTAGGTCATTGACTGGTTTTATATAGAAAAATTTAGTGTTCATTTGCCCGGATTTTGGGGTGATACGTGACAGGCGTTTCCTGATTTAGGTGCGGCTGTGATTGTTTGAATATTAAATTATGTAATAACGTTAGCTGGTTGACTATTGTTGGTTGTTGGGTCGTTGTTACTGTTTGTGTCTCTCCCCTCTCTCGTTTTTTTGTTTCTTTTTGGCGGTCAGGTTTGCTCTTGTCCGCTGTCATGTTCCTTTCCTGTCCAATCAGATCTTGCCTACCAGGATTAGATCGTTATGGAGATATTGAACCAGCCAGTTTTGCTGTTGCCGCTTGGATTGTTGCTTGGCGTCATCGGCGGTTTTCTTTTACGAAAACGTTTTGTTGAGAATCATCGGGCCAACATTGAAAATCAGGGAAAACAGCTGATAGAAAATGCCATTTCCGAGGCAGAGCGGATCAAGAAAGACGCTGTGTTGCACAGTAAAGAAGTTGCTTATCAACTAAAGCAGGCCGTTGAAGAGGAAATACGGGCTGATAAGGATGATTTAAAAGATGAACGGCGACAGCTCAGTGAAAAAAAAGAGCAGTTGAAAAAAGAGGCCGAGAGCCTGGGTAAAAGGCAGGATGATATCCAGAAGGGTGAGGTCAGTCTGCGCCAGCAGGAAGAGGGATTGCAGAAAAAGAATAATGAGGTGGAGCAACTTGTACTCCGTCAGCGTAATGAGTTGGAAAAGATAGCAGGGATTGGTCGGGAAGAGGCAAAAAAATTGCTCATGGATTCAATGGAGAGTGAGGCGCGCATGCATGCCGCTAAAAAACTTGCTCGCATTGAAAATGAGATGAAGATGGAGGCTGACAAAAAAGGGAAGAATATTTTGGCCCTTGCCATCTCTCGTTATGCCGGTGATTATGTTGCGGATAAAACGGTATCCATGGTTCCTCTGCCCAATGACGAGATGAAAGGCAGGATCATCGGGCGTGAGGGGAGAAATATCCGGGCCATTGAGGCGGCAACGGGTATTGATATCATTATCGACGATACACCCGAGGCTGTGATCCTTTCCGGCTTCAATCCGGTACGACGTGAAATTGCCCGTCTTGCCCTGTTGCAGCTTATCAATGATGGCCGGATTCATCCAGCCCGGATTGAAGAGGTGGTTGTCAAGGTTACCAAAGAACTTGAGGTAACCATGCGGGAGGCTGGAGAACAGGCCACGTTTGATGTGGGTGCCCATGGAGTGCATGTCGAGTTGATTAATCTTCTTGGCAGGTTGAAATTCCGAACCAGCTATGGTCAGAATGTCCTTCAGCATTCTCTGGAAGTGGCGTTTCTCTGTGGCATTATGGCCGCAGAGTTGGGCATTGATGTGAAAATGGCCAAAAGGGCTGGTCTGCTCCATGATATCGGCAAGGCGGTTGATCATGAGGTGGAAGGCTCACATGCGATTATCGGCCGTGATCTGGCCAAAAAATATGGTGAGCCAGAGGAAGTGGTCTATGCGATTGGAGCACATCACGAAGACCTGCCGCCGCAAAGTGTCCTTGATATCTTGGTGCAGTCGGCGGACGCCTTGTCCGGTGCCAGGCCCGGAGCACGGAAAGAGATGCTTCAGACTTATGTGAAACGCCTGGAAGATCTTGAAAATATAGCAAATTCATTTGAGGGTGTTGAGAAATCATATGCCATTCAGGCCGGAAGGGATCTGCGGATCATTGTTGATTCCAAAAAGATTCAGGATGCCGAGGCCATTCTGCTGAGTCAGGATATTGCCAAGTCCATTGAGGCGCAGCTGACTTATCCAGGACAGATACGGGTCACCGTTATTCGGGAGACCAGGGCCGTGGAATTTGCCAGATAGTCTGGCATTGAGAGGAAAAATAACAGCTAT
>CAITDH010000190.1 GCA_903891045.1 uncultured Desulfobulbaceae bacterium
CCGAGCAATCTTGCTGAGCGCCCAGACGACCTGAATCTGCGTGGAGCTATCCCCCATATAGTTCAAGAGATGCCGGGTAAAGGCGCCAAAGATATCAGGTCGCCCGGAAATAATCTCTCCCAAGGTCTCCACCATGCCCCAGGGGGTAGCAGCGGAATCGGAACAGGCCTCAAAAAGCCGGTGCAGCATCTCCGCCACCTGCCCTGGTTCCCTGCTGGCAACCCGGGATGTGACCTGACCGATAATCCCGGCGATCCGCCATCGCTTCCCCTCGTCTGGCTCATACAACAACCGTTGCAATAGGCGTAGGGTTTTTTTGTCATCAAAACAAAGGGCGACCAGGGCATCGATATCACCCAAATCAGTATATCGAGTTACATCCTGCTTGGTAGCCTTGACTTTTTTCCGTTTTGGATCCCGAACAGGCTCCATAACAAGGGAAATCTGCTCTGATTCGGCATTGAGTTGACTGGCCTGGGCAGATTTTTTCTCTTTGACCCGCTTGGAAATCTCAGTGATTGCCGTGTGCAGACGCACAAAATAGAGGACACCCCGCACCGGCCGACCATCAATGTTCTTGGTATTAATAACCTGATGGGTCACCTCATCATAATCTTCCACCCGGCCAGTCAGATAATCATCTTCAGGCAACAGATCCCAGGCCAGATCCCAGTTATTGTCACAGGCCAGGACCAAAGTCTCGACAATGGCTGACCCGATATTATGACCAGTGGGATCACAGCTATACACCGCTCCACATTCGCAACGCCCCACCTTGAACTCATGCATCTTCCGCTCTATGCCATCCGTTGCCCGCCCAACCTTCTGGCCACAAAAGGGACACCACGGTGGTGTTGTTATTCGTTGCTTACTCATAAGATATCAATTGATTACAGATCATATTTCTTGATTTATGCCAACTCTTGATTAAGCCGATTTACAAAATTAGGATCCACTGAATAGCCAAGCTCTCTGGCCTTCTCCATATGCTCCTTGGACGACTTGAAATCTCCACTGAAGAAAAGAGCTACCGCTAGATTATTCTGGGCCAAAGGGGAGTCAGGATCAATTTCCACACCCTTGTGCGCCGCTTTGAGCGCCCGTGCATCCTCACCCTTCATGGTCAGCACTGAGGTCAGATTCATCCATACCGTAGCCAGTTTGGGATCATACTGAATGGCCTTGTCATAAGCCGCTATTGCCTTATCAAGCTCGTTGCGCTGTTGCCAGATCAACCCCATATTGGCATGGGCCTGAGCGGTCTCGGGCATAACCCTGATTGCCTCTTCATTCAGTTCCTGGGCCTTCGCTAGATCCCCCTTGCCGAAATAGATGGCCCCCAGGTTGATCATGCTCTCACCACTCATGGGATCAATGGCAATGGCCCGCTCAAGCATCTTTATAGCGTCATCCACACGGCCGGCTTTCAGATAAACCAGCCCCAGATGATGATGTGCCATCACATTATTAGGGCTCTGCTGACATTTCTTTTCAAACTCTTCAATAATTTTTGGTAAATTTTCCTGCAACTGTTCTGACATAACAACCACCATCTCTAATTTATCTTTACCTTCATTCTCCTGGGAAGACCTACCTAATGAAAAAAATTTGTAAAAAACGCAGATTTCCCCCAAGTCACTAAATCGCATACACTATAGACACCTTCAACACACTTGCAAGAAGAAAATCCATTCAACGATTCCCGAAGGGATATCGAGCCCCCTCTACAACCAACCATTTACCATCTGGCCTGAATCAGCTATTAAACTTTTCTTCACAAGAAAGCGTCAATTCATTCTGCTGTACCGCCAGCACCTGCTTTGCCAGGGCCACGTCACGGCCGATCTGGGCGGCAAGCTCTTGAATGCCTGAAAATTTTTGTTCTCCACGCAAGAATTGTAACAGATTCACCTTTATGGGCTTTCCATAGATATCTTGATTGAAATCAAATATATGGGTCTCGGCAACCAACTTTTCCTCACCAAAGGTAGGGTTATAGCCAATATTCAAGACCCCCCCATAACATTTGCCGTCACAGATCACCTGACTCACATAAACACCGATCTTGGGAATCAGGTCTTCCACATCCAGATGCAGATTGGCCGTAGGGAAACCTATTTCCTTGCCACCACGCTGTTTCCCAATCTGGACCTCACCACGAATCTGATAGAAACGACCAAGCAGCCTTCTCGCATCCGCCATCCGCCCTTCTGCTATCAATTCCCGCACCTTGGTTGAACTAACCACCATCCCATTTTCATAATGGGCATCAACAACAGTCACGGGAAACCCTTTTTCCTGCCCCTGTTTTTGCAAAAAAGGGATATCACCAGCCCTGCCCTTGCCAAAGGCATAATCATAACCAACCACCAATTCTTTGACCCCTATCCGTCTCTTGAGGATCTCATCAACAAAATGAACGGCCGAAGTGGCAGCAAACTGCACGGTAAAAGGCACAATCACCAGGACATCGATCCCGGCATGACCAATCAGCTCTATTTTCTGGGCACAGGTGGAAATAAGTTTGATCCCCTCTGGCCGCAGCACCTGCAGAGGATGGGGATCGAAGGTGATAGCAACACTGGTGCCATGGTGGTGGTAGGCCCTTTGCACCACCTCCGCAAACAACATCTGATGACCAAGATGCACCCCATCAAAGTTGCCGATGGTGACACAGGCATGGGGGAACGTGTTCTCAATCGCCTCAAGTTCTCTAAAAATTTTCATTATAACCTACGTCGTTCTCTTTTTTTGAACTCATCACCAAGAAAGTCTTGACAAAAAACGTCCAGACAAGCATATTGTTCCTCGTTGTGCCGTAGTGGCGGAATGGTAGACGCGCTAGG
>CAITDH010000191.1 GCA_903891045.1 uncultured Desulfobulbaceae bacterium
ACCATAAAACGCCATTGGGACGGCGTCCTTCAGTGGTTTAAGTCGCAAATCAATAACGGCATACTCGAAGGCATTAACAGCTTGATCCAAGCGGCCAAAGCTAAAGCTCGTGGTTACCAAACAACCAGAAATTTAATCGCCATGATTTACCTCATAGGCGGAAAACTTAACTTTGGCTTACCCACCTAAAACAGCGAGGAGCCCAAAAGAATCTATTATGATGCGAAGATATTACCGGCAGATTTTTAAGATTGCAAAGGAGATGTTTGGTTAAAGTATGATAACTCAGATCTGAGCTGAACAATTCGGACAAAAAAAGTTTTATAAATTTGACATCGATCGTAAATATTAGTTTACTTTAATGAAGTTTAACTGAAATATCAAACCATACACCAATTTGTTACAATAGGAGAAAGAATGAGTAATATTGACGAAGATAAAAAATTTCGTGAGCTGGCGGACGCTTTTATCGCCGAAGCCAATAAACTGAGTAAAAATGAGAACCCGGGCATGGTCAGTGCGTCATTTTTGTATGCTGCGGCGCGATTTAATATATTTATTGTTGCGGCAAATTCGGACTCGGCAGATGAATTTGCGTCAAAAAAAGAAAATTCATTAAACGCCCTTATGGCGGAATTTAAAAAAATGCTTGAAGATCATTTCGAGAATTACAAAGAGAATTTTGAAAAACATATGGGGAAATAATCTACCCAGCAACTTTCATTGCCAAGGAGGCGGTTTTTTTTATTTCAAACGGCGATGATTTTTTCCTGAGCATGTTAAAAAATTCTCTCGAAAATGAGTATCATTTATCTCTGTCAAGAAATTGGCAAGAAGATTAAGCGACCTATGTATAAGGGTAAAATGACGGGTAAGAGAAATATGAACAACAAAGAATGACGCAACATTAAAAACATAGAAAGAAGATTAGAGCTCCGTACGCGCAAAAAACATCGGCAAGCCAATATTCAATCTGGCCTACCGATGTTTTTTTTTGCGTTCCTGGTGGTAGATTTCCAAGGACCTGAAATCATCCATCCTCCCATTTTCCAAACAGCCCCATCAACCATTACCCACTCGCTAGAACGAGGAACCCTTTCCAAAAAATCATAAAAAAGGTACCTACTCCAAAACGCCAAGATAGTTAAAGGTGGGAAGTTTTGCCACCCGGCCAACCCCGCTGAGCCGGTCAGTCAAGGCCAGCATGTCCTGCTGGCTGGTGGGGAGATTACAGAGATCGACAACCACATAATCAAGACCTATATCCCGTAATTCTCCGAGATACGGCAGCAGTGAAAATGGTCGGCGGGGAACGGTTCTAACCAACCCGTCTTTCTTGTGCATGGTGAACGCTTCCCCCTTAGGGCTGAGCAGGACCCGATCATACTGAAAATGGCGGGCCGCAATCCTGGCAGTAAACAGGGCTGGAGCGCCATAGACGGTAAGCCCCTTGCGGACATGCTGATAATTGGCCCGACTGCCTTTAATGATATCGGCAAGCAGCCTCTGATCTGATTCGATGGAAAGTTGGGCCGCCTCCGCCCCCAGATGAATAACTGCGGCCAGAGCCTGATTATTCAGAAGACTCACAGTATAGTCACAAGACAGGTGGACCCTTTCCCCCTTAAACATCCAGGCCTGGCTGATGTGACCGATCTGAAAACTTTTAAAACCGGAACGCATAAGAAGGGTAAGCTGCTTCTGTACCTGGGCCAGATCTGACTCAAAGAGGACAGGCGGCAGACACCAGGTTATATTGCGGATTCCCTGCCCCATATAGCGTTTGATCTGCCCAACCTGGCTGACAGTAGTTTTATCGAGTGGCACCAGAAAACGGTCCGGGGTAAAGGGCAGCCGCTCCTGCAAGACCTTGAGAGAATCCGTCTTCAGCCACCACTCGAGTGGCAATTTCACCTTGACCGGCCCGGTCTTCCGTGGTGTGGCCCGCGGCTTGCCATCACCCTTTCCTCTCTTGTCAACAGGCAGCAGCCTTGCATCCTTGTCAGCAGTCAGACAGACCTCATCGCAAATGGTTGCAATACGCCTCCGCTGTGTTTCCTGGACATTGACAACAAGGTCCTTCATCTCCCCCATTCCAGGGAGTCCGAATTCTCCATCCGTGACCTGCGGTCGGGTGCGAACATCCACTTTGTACAGATCAATCATCCTGGCCCCGGCTGGGATAAGATCGGCAGGCATGGCGATCTGCACCTTTTCCCCAGCCAGGGCCTGTTCAACAATTTCCTTACCCTTAAGCATCTCCTGCAAGGTAAAACTGTGCCTCTCCCCCGTTAAGTCCAGATGCAAGCGCAACCGGTCTCCGGTCTCCAGTTCATCTTTTAAGGTCAGGGTTCCATAGCAACTATTTTTTTTCTGATTCACCGCATCCAGCCGGCCAAGATGCAGCCCAGTATTGCCGGAATGATAGGGAGTGATCGCTTCAGCAGGTTGCGGAGAGAGAAAATAGCCGGGGCCGACCTTGCGGCTCATGGCCTTCTCCGCAAGCTGCTGGGCCTTTCTCAGCACCGAGGGGAAGCTGCCCGCATCCGCGTCCGCCGCCCTTTCGCCGTCCTTGGCTCGGGCGGCACTATGGCGTCCATGCCAGTCAATCATCATCCGGTAGGCCTGAACTACATGGGAAACATAATGGGCCGTGCGCAACCGCCCTTCAATCTTCAGGGAGGCAACTCCTGCCTCAGCAAGCAGGGGTACGGCCTCCAGCCCGCCCAGATCATTCATGGAGAACAGATACCCTCCCTTACCGCCTTGGCCGCTGGATGATTCCTTGCTACCCTTCTTTCCACCTTTCATCCCACCTTTTGCCTCCCAGGTGTACTGGCGCCGACAAGGCTGGACGCAGCGGCCACGCAGGCCGCTCTTGCCGCCCAGAAAGGAGGAGAAAAGACAAAGGCCCGAATAGGAAAAACACATGGCCCCATGGACAAAGACCTCGATCTCGGTCTCGGTCTTCTTACAGATGGCGCTGATCTCTTTTAAGGTCAGCTCACGAGCAAGCACCACCCGTTCAAAGCCCATATCGGTAAAGGCACGCACCGCATCAGAATTATGGGCGGCCATAAGGGTGGAGGCATGAAGCGGAAGAGCGGGGAAATAATCCTGGACCAGCTTGATCACCCCCAGATCCTGGACGATGAGGGCGTCCGGTTTCAGTTCTTCGAGGATGGCCAGGGTTTCAATCACCTGGGGCAGATCCTGCTCCCTGACCAGACTGTTGGCGGCAAGATAGAATTTCAGCCCATGCCCCCGACAGTAGTGGATCATGGCGGCGATCTCATCCAGACGGAGGTCACGGGCCAGATTCCTGGCATTAAAGCCAGGGGCGCCGACATACACGGCATCAGCGCCGGCATCAACGGCAGCCCGAAAGGACTCCATATTGCCGGCAGGGGCGAGTAATTCCATATAAGTGAACCTGCGGAGATATTAATAAATTCTTGTTATCAGCTTCGGGCCTGAATTGACAGAGCTGTCCTTGAAGAAGAGGGGCTGGGTGAGCGGAGAAGAGCTGATTTTAAACTTCGGCTGTCCCTCATCCGGCCTTCGGCTACCTTCTCCCTCAGAGAGAAGGGTTAAACTGAGAATACGTGCTAATCAGGATCGTTGTTATCAATATTGATGCGTAAAAACGTAACTAACTACTCCTCTGGATCACCACTTGATCGTGGCCGTCATGTTCTTTGAGCAATACCTGAATACGCTCGTGGGGAAGAACCGTTGTCTGCATGCCGGTATAATCGGCCTGGATGGGAAGCTCACGACCGCTGCGGTCAACAAGCACCGCCAACTGAATGGAGTGCGGACGGCCATAATCCATGATGGCATCCATAGCTGCCCTGATGGTGCGGCCGGTAAACAGAACATCATCCACCAGAATCAGGCGACTGCCCTCGACTGTAAAGGAGAGATCAGTGGTACGAACCACGGGATTCTGCGAGATAATACTCCAGTCATCACGGTACAAGGTGATATCCAGACTGCCAAAAGGGATCTCCACCCCCTCCTGCTCCTGGATAATCTTTCTGATCCGCTCCGCCAGATCCACCCCGCAGGTATGGATCCCGACAATGGCCAGATCAGCAACCGAATGGTTGCGCTCCAGGATCTGCAGGGCAATCCGTTTCAAGGCCAGCTCCATTTCCTGGGCCGTGAGGATGACACGTGACTGGTTGCTCATGGCTGCACCCGCTCCCAGAAAAAATCTATCCCTCTGGCATTGACCCGGTTGAGGGCCTCGGGAAAGGCCTCACACTCGGCGGTAAAGACCTTCGTCGCGATGGTTTCCGTAGTCTCATCATACTCCAGATCAACACTCTGCTGGACAATGATCGGCCCTTCATCATAAATCTCACTGGCAAAATGAACGGTACAGCCGCTGACCAGACAGCCGCGCTGCTTGACCGCCCGATGCACCCGCGAACCATAAAAGCCATCACCGGAAAAGGCCGGGATCAACGAGGGATGAATATTGATCACCGACCGGGCCAGGGCTGGCGGCGGCTCATAGAGTTTCAGGAATCCGGCCAGGCAGATAATATCGACGTCATAATCCCGCAAGACCGCATTGATCGCCTCATTGCCGGCAGCATGAAAGGCGGGATAGCCATATTTTTCCGCCTTACTCAACCCCAGCGCATTACGGACATTGGAGATAACCACCTGAATTTCCGCATCAAGCGTTCCCTTGGTGATACGCTCATGAAAATTATCAAGCGTTCGGCCACTTCCCGATAACAGAACTGCGATCTTCAACATTTTTCACTCCTTAATCAAAATACGGGTTGGCCTCGACGTCAACCTTGTCCAGCCAGGCCGAAATGGTGGTATCGTATTTCGAGGTCAGGGCAAAGACCTTGGCTGCCAAACGGAACCGGGTCTTCAGCGTAGTATTCCCCTGCTCTTTGATCTCTTTGAGAACCTGCGGATAATCAGCCGGATCAACGATCACGGTAACATCATGAAAATTCTTGGCTGCGGCCCGAAGCATGGTGGGGCCGCCGATATCTATATTTTCGATGGCATCAGCCAGCGAGCAATTGGGATCGGCAACCGTCTTTTCAAAGGCATAGAGATTGACAGCAATCAGATCAATGGGTTTCAGGTCATGCTCCACGCACTGGCGTTGATGTTCGGCGTTGTCCCGCTGATTGAGGATACCGCCATGCACCTTGGGATGCAGGGTCTTGACCCGACCATCAAGCATCTCCGGGAACCCGGTAAACTCGGACACATCTTTGACCGGAATACCGGCCTCCCGAATTTTCTTGGCCGTGCCCCCGGTGGAAAGGATATCCACCCCAAGGTCCGCCAACTCTCTAGCGAACCCCTCAATCCCGGATTTATCGGTCAAACTGATCAACGCTCGTGTTATTTTATTCATGGCCAACTCCTTCTCACAATGATGTATTCAAAGATATTCAAGAATCTACGACACCTTACAAAGGTTCTTCATCCTTGCGGGTAAATTCCCTGATTTTCCGTCTATCCCTCTTGTCAGGCCTTTTGGCTGGCATAGCCTGGCCGGCTGTAAGCAAGGCCCGCATCCCGGCCGCCTCCTGACGCAACTGCACCGACTGCTCAGACTCTTCATAAAGCAGTCCGGCCTCAGACGCCGGACGCCGGTATGGGGAAAGGCCAAGGACAGTTATAGTAAACTCGACCACACCACGCCTGATGCGCAGGACATCGCCAAGCTGGACGATCCGCGAGGACCTGGCCCGGTTATCATTCACCTGCACCTTGCCGCCGTTAACCGCCTGGGCAGCCAGGGTTCGGGTCTTGAAAAATCTGGCCGCCCACAGCCACTTATCAATCCGCACCTGCCTGTCTGTTTCTGTCACTTCCCTCATTCCCACACACAATTCATTGCAACCAATTGAACACCGGACAGCAACGTCAAAAAAGAAGTTTACACCGAATGAACGGGAAACGCATGAAAAAAGACACCGGCCATTCCTTGCCAGCCCCTGAACTTCCGCATTGTCGAACCGCTGAAAAAAGGGTAAAAAGAAGAATTTATCGTCTGAGTACAGA
Source organism: uncultured Desulfobulbaceae bacterium (assembly GCA_903891045.1). Classification (GTDB taxonomy): domain Bacteria; phylum Desulfobacterota; class Desulfobulbia; order Desulfobulbales; family Desulfocapsaceae; genus UBA2270. The sequence continues at coordinate 6,052 of CAITDH010000191.1, forward strand.
CGTACTAACCTCTTTTATCATTTTCACCGAATCAGGGATCTCCATGCTTGTAAAAGACCTTCTTGCCCGACACAAAACCACGTTCAGCTTTGAATTCTTTCCGCCCAGAGAAGATGCTGGGGCTGACCGTCTAATCGCCACCATCGCCAACCTGATGCCGCTGGCGCCCTCCTATGTGAGTGTAACCTACGGTGCGGGCGGCACCACCCGGCACCGCACCCATGATCTGGTGGTCAGGATCAAGAAAGAGACTGACATTCCCGTGGTTTCTCATCTCACCTGTGTCGGTTCAAGCAAGCAGGAGATGCATGGGATTCTCGAAAAATACCGGGAGGCAGGAATTTGCAACATCCTCGCCCTGCGCGGTGACCCGCCTAAAGGAATGACTGATTTTGTGCAACCGGAAGACGGTTTTGACCATGCCGCCGATCTGGTGGCCTACATCAAAAAGCATTTTCCGGAGATGTGCGTCGGCGTGGCTGGATTTCCCGAAGGGCACCCCGCCACCCCCAATCGTCTGCAGGAGATCGACTATCTGAAGGCCAAGGTGGATGCCGGCGCCGACTTTATTGTCACCCAGCTCTTCTTTGATAACCGCGATTTTTATGACTACTGCGAACGCTGTGAACTGGCAGGTATCCAGGTGCCGAATATCGCCGGAATCATGCCGGTTACCACCAGAAACGGACTTATCCGTACCGCCGAGCTGGCTGGGGGCGCCCATATCCCTGCCCGTCTGCTCAAGGCAGTTTCCCGGGCCGAGAATGATGAGTATGTGGAAAAAGTAGGTATCCACTGGGCAACCGAGCAGATCCGTGATCTGCTGGATCATGATGTCCGCGGCGTCCAGTTTTTTACCCTGAACTGCTCAACTGCGACCCAGGAAATCTACAAATCCTTGGGGGTCAGCAACTCTAGACAGCTCAGAAATTAACCTGATGGATCCCATAAATATCCAAACCGTCGGCATCAAAGATATCCAGTTACCGGTACGTATCCGCGAGAAGAACGGCGGCCTGCAGAACACCGTGGCCACGGTCAGTATGCAGGCCTCTATGCCAGGGGCCTATCGGGACAGTTGCGTCACGGTCTTCACGCAAGCCCTGAATAAATACATGGACGAGATGAGTGTAACCATCTTCTCCACCCTGCTGGAAGAGGTCAGAAGGGCGCTCCAGGCTGAATCTGCCAACATTGTCATGTCCTTTCCCTATTTTATCGAAAAAAAGGCCCCGGTAACCGACACCCGCAGCCTCATGGAATATAATTGCACCTTTACCGGCAGTGTCGGCAGTGAAGGGAAGGATGAAGACTTTATCCTCTCAGTGCTGGTGCCGGTTACAACCCTTTGCCCCTGCTCCAAGGAGATCAGTGCTGCCGGAGCCCATAACCAGCGGGCGGAAGTCAGCCTCAATGTGAAATTCAAAAAATTTATCTGGGTGGAGGAACTGATTGACATGGTTGAGCAGTCGGCATCCTGCCCCGTCTATGCTCTGCTTAAACGGCCGGATGAAAAATATGTGACCGAACAGGCCTACAACAATCCCATGTTTGTCGAGGATGTGGTACGCAAGGTTGCCCTAACCGCCCTGGCCCACCCGGACATCACCTGGTTTTCTGCAGGTGTTGAGAGCTTTGAATCCATCCACAAACATAGCGCCTACGCCTATGTGGACAGTGAAGATATCCGCTAACCAGGGACAGGTTAGACATCCCCCCGCTCCATAACTAGAGTCTTCGCTTCGCTCCGCTTACTTGGATAAAGAGTGGCTGCTACGCCAAAAATTCATAGAGAAGAGACAAATTACGGATTCTCCTGCTCCTTTTTTTCCTCCAGGGCCCTGGCGACTTGGACAAGAAGCGTATTTCTGCCAAGAGGCTTTTGCAGAACGGCACAGACCCCACCTCTCTTAATCTGATCACCATTAAGGTTGGAACTGTAACCAGAGCAGATGATGATCGGCAGATCTGGCCGAACCTCCAACACCTTAGCCGCCAAATGATCACCGGTCATCCCCGGCATGGTCTGATCGGTAAGCAAGAGATCCCAATCATCCGGACTTGAAGAAAAGGCCTGCCAGGCCTCCAGGCCATTGTTAAAGCCATCAACCCGATAGCCCGCCTCGATCAAAAATCGGCTAATCAAGTCGCGGATTGTCTCTTCATCATCCACCACCATAATCCGTTCATGTGCCTTGGCCATGAGCGGAGCCACTTCTGCAGCCTCCGTTATTACTGCTTCATCTGCAACAATGGGCAGATAAACAATGAAGGTAGTTCCGTGTCCTTGCTCACTGACCACGGTGATCCTGCCATTATAGCTTTTAACAATACCATGAACCACCGCCAGCCCCAAACCGGTACCCTTTCCTACCTCCTTGGTGGTAAAATAGGGTTCAAAAAATCTGTCCACAATCACTTTCTCCATGCCGCAACCGGTATCACTGACCGACAGCATCACATAGCGGCCAGGAACTAACTCGGCATCCCCGTCAATCATTATCTCTTTCAGGGTAACCCCCAACACTCCGCCGTTCTCCATGGCGTGATAGGCGTTGGTGCAGAGATTCATGATCAACTGGTGAACCTGGGTCGGATCAGCCAGGACCACCGCCGGGGAAATAATTTCCTGCCGAATCTCAATGGTCGAAGGGATAGAGGCACGCAACAGCTTTAAGGCCTCTTTGACAATTAAGGATATCTGCAAGGGCTGTCTTTTCTGAGGGTTCTTGCGACTGAAGGTCAGGATCTGGCGAACCAGGGATGTGGCCCGATCCGCTGACATGCGAACCTGCTCTAAATCGTCCTGCAGCCCTTTATCTCCTTCTTTATTCCGCATCATGGCCAGTTCAGTAAAGCCAATGATGGCACTGAGGATATTGTTGAAATCATGGGCAATGCCGCCAGCAAGGGTGCCGATGGACTCCATCTTCTGGGACTGCTGCCGTTCGATCTCAGTTCGTTTTTGATCAGTAATATCCTTGGCAATATGGACAAGGCTCGTTGCACGCCCTTCTTCATCAAGGATGGGAGCAACTGAAACAGCGAAGGTCTTGCCGATATTTTCGTGATAGATCTCGGCTGAGTGGCTCTTTAAATCTTGAACAGCTTTTGTTTCCGGGCAATCCCGGCAAGGAGTCGAAATACCCCGAAAGACTTCATAACAAAATTTGCCGATAAGATTCTCTTTGCTTGTGTTCAATGCCTGGCAGGTTGCCTGATTCGCCCGAACAATGCGCATCTGGAGATCCTGGATAGTGACTAATTCACCAATGGCATCGAAGGTCTTCTCCCATTCAGCCTTGGCCCTCAAGGCGTCTTGTTCCGCCTGTTTCCGGTGGGTAATGTTTGTCGCAATCTCCATCCGCACAAACCGGCCATCCGGCCATCGTATGGCCTGATCCCGGCAATCAAACCATTGTTTTGTCACCGTATTCTGGATTTCCCAGGCATAAACACCCGTGGGGACTCCCTCGGCGTCCATGAGCTTGTCATTGGTACAGAATGGGCATGGGCCCATCTGTTTTATCTGCAATGCCTGCCAACACCTTTTTCCAATCACGTCCCCCCAGTTTTTTCTCCCATATTCATTCACGAACAAAAGTTCACAGGTCTCCATGTCAACAACATAAACAAGGGCATCAAGGCTATCCATTATCGTCCGGAAGTGCTCTTTGCTCTTCTGTAAGGCCGCCTCACTTTGCTCCAGGGCGCTGATTGCCCGATGCAATTTCTGAAAAGGTTCTTTGACGCTGACGACAAATATCGCTTGATAGATAAAGAGATAGGCCAGGATTTTATAAACATGACCGACAAGATTGAAGATATCAGTGACCTCAGAATAGACGGTAAAGGTCAGCTCGCTGAGGATGGTAATGACAACAGCGGTGAACAGACTGGCTGCGTCATAGGGTGGAGAAGGATTTCGCGCCTTTGAATACAACAAAACGGCGGAAGCAAGCAGAATGGCAATAAGCGTGTACTCTGCCCCAATCTTGAAGTGCGTCAGTCCTTGCCCCTCAATAAAGGTACGGGGCCAGAGATCCTGGTGGTACAACCCCAGCCAGTAAATCAACGCGGTAAGGAGAAGACTGCCGGTTAATAGCCAGTAGCGCGTCCGGCGGCTGGAGAAGGGGCGCCAGGGCAGAAGGGTAAAAGAAAACATGGACAGAGCGAAAAGCAGCCGTGCCATCAGCCAGAAGTTTAATCCTTTTTCACGACTGGCAGGGGTGATAAAATCCGGCATATCCTTGAAAGACAAGAGGTGGGCGAAATCAAGAAGTCCCACCGCCAGGAAGGCGCACCAAGCACGACGACAGGGGCGGGTCGGTCTTCAGTGGCTGCATAGACGACCGCAAAGACCATCATGGAGATAACGAGGGAAAAGGTCTCACCAAAGATATGCATCGGCAGGGTCATGATATGTGTCCCCAGCATGACCGGCAGAATCGGCATCTGCCAGAACATGACAAATATGCCGGTTAAGCCGAGAATCAACCATCGGGAGTGATGCAACGGGCTCTTCAGTGCAGGAAAGAATGTGAACAACGCACGCTCCTGATCAAGGGAAATAGCTCGCTATCAAAACTACATAGAACTAAGGTGAGATATAATGTATCGAGAAACAACCTTTCTTATTTATCGTTGAAACTAAACAAAATGTCAATTGAGCTTTCCGCAAACAACAAACCGCTCGACTCGTATTTTTCCAGTATTACATTTCACAATGAGTCCATATAAATCAATGCGTTGGGGACATAATCATAATCATTCAGCCCCTTTTGCGTCCGTATGGGACTCTGTGTGGGACACCACCTGCTGGATCGCCCTCACAATATCCTGCATCTCAAATGGTTTAGCTACTGCGGCCCAAAAACCATACTGCCGGCAGTTAGCCATAACCGGGTCATTGGAGTAGCCGCTGGAAACAATCACCTTCGCGGCCGGATCCAGGGCAAGGAGTTCCTGTATCGCCTCTTTGCCACCCATACCGCCGGGAATCGTCAGGTCCATGATCACAAGATCAATAGGCCGGCCCTTGTCACGATAAGTCTGATATAACGCCAGCGCCTCCTTGCCCTCCCTGGCCTCAACTACTTCACACCCCAGATGACTGAGCATGGCGTTGACCACAGCCCGAATGACCTCCTCATCATCCATGATCATGACCCTGGCGTTGACCACAGCTATCGCTGCCACAACCTCGACATCACCCTTCTCGCTCTGATTTTCAAACGAAACCGGAAGCAGAATAGTAAAAGTTGCTCCCTTCCCGGGTGATGACTGCACGGAAATATGACCATTATGCTTGCTGATAATGGAATGGGTGATGGCCAGACCCAACCCGCTTCCCTCCTCTTTGGTGGTAAAGTATGGATCAAAAATCTTATCGAGTTTATCCGCCGGGATGCCTATACCGGTGTCACTGATACTGATTTTGACAGCCCTCCCTGTATCGGAGAAGACACCTCCACCTGCAGATCCTTCAACATTCTCGCAGCAGACCACTATCTCCCCGCCCTGTGGCATGGCATGCTTGGCATTGAGGATAAGGTTCTGGATGACCTGACTCATCTGACCTTTATCGATATCCACGAGCCAGATATCTTCGGGGATAAGATAGTGGCAGGCAACTATACCGCCATGCAGAACAAAATTGGCAGATTCTCTGATAATTTCGCCAATGGCTGCTGTTTCCTTGATGGGTTCTCCCCCTTTGGAGAAAGTGAGCAGTTGCTGGGTGAGATCCCTGGCCCTGAGAGATGCCACTTCCGCAGCATGGAGAAGTTTCCGGCTCTTCTCATCCAGATGGCTACTCTGTTGGACCAGATTGAGATTACCCAGAATAGCGGTCAGAATATTATTAAAATCATGAGCGATCCCTCCGGCCAAAATCCCCACCGACTCCAGTTTTTTGATCTTCAACTGCTCCTGCTCCATACAAAGTTGCGCAGTAACATCCCGAAAAACCAGAACAACACCAATCGTACGGTTTTCCCGGTCGCGTATCGGTGCACCGCTGTCCGCGATGTTCCTTTCCCGGCCATCCCTGGCAACAAGAACAGTGTGATTGGTCAGGCCGATACTCTCGCCGGAGAGCAACACCTTTTCCACAGGATTTTCACAGGGCTGGCGAGTTTTCTCGTTGATAATAGTAAAGACCTCGGTCAAAGGTCTGCCTTGTGCCTCACTCTGCTTCCAGCCAGTAAGATTCTCGGCCACACTATTGACCAGAACAATTTTTCCCTCGGTATCGGTGGTGATGACCCCGTCGCCGATGCTGCGCAGGGTGACGACCAGCCGCTCTTTTTCCGCGGCCAGCTCATTTTCCGCCTCCTTGCGCGGGGTGATATCGATGGCAATCTCCATACGGACCATGCGCCCGTCGCTCCAGGGGATGGCCTGATCGCGACACTCATACCAGCAACCGGTAACCGTGTTCTGAAATTCCCAGATATAGGTGCCGGTCGGCCTGCCGGCATCATCAAGGAGCCTCTTATTGGTACAGAACGGGCATGGCCCCTCTTGGCCGGACTGCAGGGTCTGCCAGCAGAGCCTTCCTGTGGTATCGCCCCATACCTCCCGCCCATACCGGTTGACAAAAAGCAGTTCATACGTCTCCATATCAGCCACATACACCAGGGCGTCGAGACTGTCCACCAGCGTGCTGAAGCGGGAAATGGCCGTGTTTCTCTCTTCCTCGACATGCTTGCGCTCCGAGATATCGAGGAAGGTTACCACAGCGCCGGAGACCTTGCCATGCCGGCGGATGGGATGGGACCAGCATTCGGCGGGGAAACTGCTGCCGTCGGCCCGCCAGAACACCTCACCGGCCGAATGGACCTCCCGCTCCAGCAGATAGCCCTGGTGGGCCATGCAGGTGGCGGCATGGCATGGGGAGTCATCCCTCTTTGAAAGATGGATGATGTCGTGGATCTTCTGGCCAAGGAGCTCGTCCTTACTGGTAAATCCCATGACGCGCAGGAAGGCGTCGTTGCAGAAGGTGCATCTGCCCTCCAGGTCAAGGCCGTATATGGCCTCAGCCGTGGAGTTGAGCAGCAGCCGGATCTGTTCTTCGCTGCCTGTCAGGCGGGCATTGGCCTCGGTGAGCGCCAGGGCCATCCGGTTGATGGCCTCGGCAATCTGGGAAAACTCAGCTATCCCTGACGTCTGGCCGGCCGGAAAAACCGGTTCCATGCGGTCGGGATCGTATGCGGCCAGGGAGGCGACAATCTGCCGTACCGGTCTGGAAAAGGAGCGGTTGAGGACAAATTGCAGCAACAGGGTAATGACCACGAAGAGGACCAGCATCCCGGCAAGCTGAAAGGCGATGCTGGTCATGATTGCCATGGTGAGCAGGTGGGATGGCAGCTGCAGATAGAGGGTCCAGCCTTCCGGAATCTCCAGGGCTTCCCGCAAGGCGTAATACTTCTGGCTGTGATAGAGGTAGGATTGAAGCCCCCGTTTGTCCGGTGCCGACATCTCTTTGAGGTCAAAGGCCAGATTATAACGGGTGGAGACCAGCGACGGATCGGGATGGTAGGCGGCAACTCCTTCGGAGCTCAGGATGAAAAAGGACTGCTCCGGAATGATATTGCCCTTTTCCAGATGCCCCAGCAGGGGGGCAAGATTTTCAATATCCCGCTCATAGATCAGGCGCATCCCGTTTTTCAGCGGATAATACAGGGCAACCACAGAGCGTTTTGAAAAGACCGACTGAAAGACCCTGGATATTTTTCTTGCCTCCTGCACATGCTCCATGTGGGAGGGATCAAAGCCCAGGTAATTGTTAAACTCTTCGGAGATCTGCACAATCTGCCCCTGAGTGTTGAGCACATAGTAGATGTCAAGAGGGTCATAGTACCGCAACCGCTCGCGGAGGGCAGTCAGCATCACCTGGTCATCTTCCTCCGGCAGGGTCGTGATGATCTGCTGCAGCGACGCATTGTACTGCAGGATTTTGGCCGGGATCAGCGCCTTGATGACCCGCAGCTGGGCGTGCATCACCTTGGCATATTCGTCGAGCTCCGCCTGAAATCGCAGCCAGCCCACGATCCCGGCGGAGAGGAGGAAGGAGACAAGGGCGACCAGGAACAGCAGATTCCGGAGGCGCTGCTGCAGCGGGCGGACCGCATTCACTGGATCTCTCCACCATTGGCAAACTTGCCGTCCCTGACCATAATTTCATACACTGGACGAATAACATCGCCGTACGTATCAAACTTGAGAGGACCCAGAAGCGTTTGATATTCCCCTTGCAGCATGGCGGCCTTAAGCGACTGGGCGTCGATAGTCTTGCATCGTTTCAGGGCATCGGCCAGGATCTGGACCATTTCATAGGAACGGTCCGCGCGGGCCGTGGCCGTCTTCTGGAATTTTTCTTTCAATTCCCTGGAAAACTGCAGATACTCCGGGCGCTTGTTGTCCGGATCGACAAAGCTGACCATAGAGAGCCCCTCCATGGCCGGGCCGCCGATGCGGAGCAGCTCCGGTGACTGGGCCCAGATGGTGGCGATGAGCGGGGCGCTGAAATTGAGCCCACGCAACTTCTGGGCGGCAACCGCAGTCATCTCGATTCGGTGAGCAGCAGAACGGCGGCGGGGTTCGGGGCCAGCAGCTCAGCGGTGATCTTTGGCCAGTCGGCATTTTCACGGGACAGGAACGGTACGGTGTGCAGAGTGCCATGATAGTGTTTTTTCAACTGCTCCACATAATCCTCAACAAAGTCGACGTTGCTCATATCCATCAGGATGGAAAGCGAGGTGACCTCCTTGGCCTTAAGCAGGGCCGCCGTCTTCACCCCATAGAGGTTGGCGTCGATGGCCGTTCGAAAAAAAAGGTCGTCTTTGCCCGAAAGTTTGGTGGTGCCGGTATAGGCGGAGATTAAAAGCGTGTCATGGGAGGTGACCAGGGGATAGGCCTTGAGGGTGTTTGCAGAAAGACTGTGGCCGATGATGGCGACGACCTTCTCGTCTATCAGCGAGCTATCTGCCTTTTGTATGCCTTCGTCGCTGTTTTCGTCGTCGCGGACCAGCAGCATGAGGGGCCGACCATGGATGCCGCCCTGAGCATTGATGTCATCAACTGCCAGTAAGGCACCGTTGCGAATATGTTCGCCGGCCTCTCCGCCCCGACCGCTCAGATTAATAGAGAGCCCTATTTTTATAGGATCCTTGGACTGGCGATTGCATGCCCCCAGCAAAACAAAAAGGCTTACCGGAACCAACAGCAGAAATAACCATAATATAGCGGTCTGTTTTTTCATTGCCCCTCCCAAATAGAATCCTACCGATTTCATCAGCACTCAGTTGCTCAATAACCGTTTCATTCTCAACCTGTCCCTCTGACATTTAGTGGTTAATGGTTTTCCTCCGCAGCCCCAATCCGGCGACTCATCTCGAACTGATCAATTGCCGCCTTGACTACCCTGAACAGTTCACGATAATAAAGTTTATTGTAGCTCTTCACATACTGATAGATAGTCTTACGCAGGGCATCTTCATCCAGTCCCTTATATTTTGCCACTGCCGGGCCAAGGAGCTCACTCTTCCAGTCAGGCTCCCATTCGATCTGCAAGGAGCGGCAATGCTGATAATCTTCCATGGCCTCATTAATCAAGATATCGCGCAGATGCTCCGCCTCGTGGAGCTGATTTTTTTCTTTGAGGTGGGAGCCTTTTCGTTTATTCAAAAAATCGTAGATGGCATCAAGCTCCAGACCTTGGCGCAAGATCTTGGCGAGATGCTTTACCTGCCGTTTACGCGCGCCGCCACTGAGTCCCCGAATCGCCTTGATCTCTTCCCGGACACCACTCTCCTCGGGAAGCTTCTTCAGGTCTTTATCGGTGAGCGCTGCCAGCTCTTCCGCCACGTCTTCTATCCGCTTGAATCTTCGCTTCTGTTCGGATCTGCTGATTGTCTCATCCATAACACATAGTCTCGTTGTTAATATAAAAAATGCTGTTACCCTATTTATCTACAGACTATGAACAATACCATAAAAAGAGCTAATCACCTATCTCCCAAATGTAAGACGGTTAAATCCACCTTCGGCAAAATAAGGACGGGTGGCATCCAGCCCCTGTAATTCAAAGATAATAACCTCAAGGATAAGATAAACCATGGTATTTTTGCGGATACAGGCCGTCATGGTCTCGCCATGGTGACCCATAGCCGCATGGAGATGGATGCGCGGCTCGTCTGCCTCCCAGTACACCGAACCGCTGCCCACCACCTCCCGGGCCCCGTCCACCTCGGCCCATACCGGATCAGGCGGCATGGTTGGTTCCTTCGGACCGGTCACGACCCCTGCCTGCCGCAGACCGCCCAAGATCTGAAACCAGCACGCGCGCAGGTTTTCCTTCCTGACCAACTCTTTTAATCCCTCCAGCAGATCATCCCCCTGATCAAAACGGGCCAAAATCACCCGTCCAAGCGTTCCTGTTTTGTATTCCATTTTTTCTCCTTGCCCTCTGTTTATATTCCTATTTCCTGCCGGCTGTTTCAGCTCGCAGCAAAACAGCCAGCGCCGTCTGTCTCTTAGCCGTGTCCACATTCCTGACCGCCATGGAAAAGGCCTGCCTCGTTCCCACAAAGACGGCCAGTTTTCTGGCCCTTGTTAAGCCCGTATAGATAAGGTTACGGAAGAGCATCTTGAAATGCTGGCTGACAATAGGGATAATCACACAATCAAACTCACTGCCCTGTGACTTGTGGATGGTAATGGCATAGGCCAGATCCAGCTCACTGATCTCATCCCTCTGATATTCCACCTCGCGGCCTCCCACCAGAAAACGGACCACACAGGTCAGATCAACCGCATTCACCTGGCTGATCAGCCCGATGTCCCCGTTGAAGACCCCAAGGTCATAATTGTTCCGGCGATGGATGACCCGATCCCCCACCCTGAATATCCGCTCACCGAGAATCAGTTGTCCCTTGCTCTCCTCGCCGGGATTGACTGTTTGTTGCAAAGTGCGATTGAGCGTGGCCGTGCCCAGACTCCCTCTTATCATGGGCGAGAGCACCTGGATCTCGCACTCTTTGCCAAAATATTTGGGAATCCATTCGGTATAGAGCCTGACAATCACCTCCTGGGCGGTCAGGCCGTAGTAGAGGGATGACCAGGGATGCACCTTTTTCAGCACCGCCCGCAGTTCATCAGCGCTATTTTCTGCGGTCTGG
>CAITDH010000192.1 GCA_903891045.1 uncultured Desulfobulbaceae bacterium
CAGCGAGTCTCCGATCGCCTTGAGATAACTCAACCATTTCTCTTTGTGGCGGAGCCGGGCGAGCGGAGTACCCGTTAGAGCGTTGAATGTTCTCAGGCAGGACATACACCGGTAACGCTGTAGGCCATTGGCGAATCCATGACTATGGCAGTGATTATGGTTGCAAAAGGGACAGTTGCCATCTGTATCGCATTTGGATTCGACGCACTCGAAAACCTAAGAGTCATCCGGGAGATGGGTAAGAGCCTCCAGCAAGCAGTGTCGTTGCCGATGATCCATCTCGGTGATTTGAACTAACAATTTCGAAAAGGACTCGTTTTCCATGGCTCCCTCCTTTTTGTGATATATCACAAAAACAAGAACCATCGCTCATTTTTCAACACTTAACGGGAACAGAGCCATATATTTACTGCCAAGTGTCTATCCTTCACCTGGACCCTCTACCAGAATCGCTATATTATCAAGTTATTCCATCAATAATGGTTAATTGATATAACCATAACCTATCTATTCTTCACTTATTGTTTTCACCGGTTGATTCCCTAGAATGTAATTAAGGGCATTGGAGCCGTCTGGGCAACCGTCTGGCACAGAAAAATAATAGAACAGGAGGAGAACGCTATGTGGACAACAGTGAGTGACCTTGACAGGATGTTTGGTTCCATGGATCTGCTCCGCTCCAGGATGAACAGAATGCTGTTGGATTACGACAGGTTTTATGGAAGAGGGGGGGGCTGGGCAGTTACTGCCACCGAGCCGCTAACAAATCTCTACGATGCTGGGGATAGCCTTGAAGTCAAGGCCGAGGTGCCTGGCATGGCGAGAGAGGATGTCAATATCAAAGTCCAGGGTAATTATCTTGAAATCAGCGGGACCAGGAAGTCCGACACCCCTGAAGGCTATAAGGCTCATCGGGAAGAACGGGATACAGAAACATCGTTCACCCGCAGCTTCACCCTGCCTTCGGAAGAGATAAACACCGAAAAAGTCAGCGCTTCTCTGAAAAATGGCATTCTCACCATTACCTTGCCAAAGACAGAGGCGGCAAAACCGAAACAGGTCACCATCAATTAACGCAATTATAGGCCTCGGGTAAAATGGATAAGTCCCTTGTCTGCGGTATACTTTGTTGGGTTTGGGGTTGCATATTTTTTTATATCTCTACCAAATCTTCAGCAGGTAATGACCAATGGAATAAACAGGAAATATTTTAAAAGGAGATTCGCCATGAATGAAAATACAGATATTGTGAAGACAGAGGGACGCGCTGTGGAGCAGAGCCGTCAGCTACCGACAATGACGCCGGTTGTCGACATCTATGAGAATGATAATGAAATTCTTCTCTTTGCGGATATGCCCGGTGTGACAAAAGAAAACCTCAGCGTCAACATTGACAATGGCAAGCTATCGGTCTTAGGGATCAGGAGACTCGAAACAGCCGGGTCGGCCAGTTGGGAGGAGTTTGGCGATGTGGAATACCTCCGGAATTTTTCGGTGCCGCAAACTATTGATGTCGCCAAGGTCAATGCCGAACTGAAAGATGGGGTGTTGAAACTTCATTTGCCCAAATCAGAAGCCGCCAAGCCAAAACAGATTGAAATTAAAGCGGAATAATGAGTGGGGTGGGCGGGGCGGTCGTATAGGTCTTTCATCACGCTCTCCTGCTGCGGGCGCTATGTGCTCGGGTAAGCGGAGAGCCAAAGGATGAAATATCGATGAGCACAAACACTTTTTTTATCCTTGCTTTCTCGTAGCTTCCCAGATTTGCGGGCTGTGAGCTCACGGTTGAAGGTACAGAGTAAGATCTTTTTTTCTCGTGCCATTTTCCACGTATGTGGATGTTTTGAAAAAACTCCAATTAGATGCGACGGATGACAGTGAACTGTGAACCTGGGCAGTTACGTTTTTTAAGATAAGGAGTGACAAATGAAAAATATCAAAACGTTAGTCGTTGCGATGATGATGCTTCCCCTCTTTGTCAGCGCCAAGGCGTTGGTGCAGAAGAAACGCTTACAATTCATCTCGGCCCTGGCTGGTACATCGAAAATCAGGATGTGAAAATTGAGCCTAATGATAGGGTTGAGGTGAAAGGATCACGAATCGTATATGAAGGCAAACCAGCGTTGATCGCGGCTGAAGTTAAAAAAGGGGATGAGGTCTTGACTCTTTGCGAAGAGAATGGCTTCCCCACTTGGAATGGGTGGAAGCGCAGATAAATTCTTTTGTGAAAGGCGAACGATTCCGGCAACCGCTTAAAGCGGTTAACCGGAGGCGGGCAGCAAAGGTGTGCACCGGTTTTTAAAGATAAACAGCATGGAGGTTGCTTATGGATTTAAAAAAACTTGCCCCCTGAACTGGTTTAAGAAAGAGGAAGAGGATACCGGAACTTCCGTTCCGGTTAAGCATGCTGGTTCACTAGCAAAATATCATCAGGGCGGAATGTCTCATCCTATCCTGCAATTGCAACGGGAAATGGATCGTTTATTTGAAGATGCGTTTCGAGGATTTGGCCTCTCGCCTTTCAGGTCGGAACTTTTCCCGCCACTCGCCGCGTCCGGTTTATTGAAACCGCAGGTGGATATCGGCGCCAATGACAAGGAGTACTCGATCACCATTGAGGTCCCTGGTGTCGACGAAAAAGACATCAAAGTGGAGATCGCCAACAACATCATGACCATCAGGGGCGAGAAGAGGCAGGAGAAAGAGGAAAAAAACAAAAATTACTACCGGGTGGAGAGGTCGTATGGCTCATTTCAGCGGGACTTGTCTTTGCCAAATGATGCCAGCCAAGAGGATGTAAAGGCGAAATTCAAGAATGGCGTTTTGACCGTTACTGTCGTAAAGCCCTGCCCAAGTCTGAGGTGAAGCAAATAGAAATCAAGAGCGCCGATTGAAATGACATGGGTGAACGGCGCTGGAGGGGATGGGCAATGTCGTTGACTTAAGCACTCCCCCCAGCGAAGAGATCATTGCCGTCATTCCGGCCTTCGCCGGAATGACAGCGCAAGATAATGAGTATCCCAACTATCTTAAAAAGGAGAAACACATGAATACATCTAAAAAAATTGTTCAGATTCTAGCGATCATAGGAGTGATGACAGTTCATGGTATCGCGCAAGGGAGCGCTTTCGGACTCCAGGATGTTTTTCTCTTTGGTGAAATCACAAACGAGACGACACATCAGGTCTTAAACGACCAAATTATTGCTCACTTGAAGACCGACTTTACAGGGACATACTCGCTTCCCGGCGGACTGACTTTAACGACCACTACAAATACCGGTCGTGTTGCGGATAGATCTTCGGGGACGGTCCGGGATTCGGATGGAATCGTGAGCATGGGAATAATAAGTTTTGGCGGCAATGAAAATGTTGTCACTATTGTCTCCACATATTTATCGGCAAGTGAAGCCCTCGGAAGGGATTTCAATGCAGAACTCGATTTAACAGGCATAAGCAATGTGGCTGTGGGAGATACAATATCCCATGAATACGTTTCGCTCCACACATACAGCACACCTACCGATCCAACAGGGAACGACCCCTTTGGTGTTTTCGTCAACCGAATTGAAGAAGGGAGTTTTACAGCTGCTGGGCTTTATCAATGGGGGGTACATGCCTACGACCCAGCTAAATTGGCAATGGGCTTCTCGGTAGGCGAGATCATCAGCGGATCTACCTTCTGGCGTTATTTTGGCAAGACCCTTGAGGTTGCCGGCGAGACCCTTGGTGCCGGTATAGGCGGTGCCCTTGGAGGAGCAGGTGTCGGTGCTGGGATTGGCGCTGCGGCAGCTTCCCCAACAGGGCCAGGCGCTGCGGCAGGCGCTGCAACGGGGGCTGTTATCGGCGGCGTTGTGGGTGGTGCTGGAGCTGGGGTTGCGGGGTTCCTCCATGGCGTTGGCGGAGCGATTAAAGACAATAACGAGATAGACCCGCCCCGGCCGATCCCCGAGCCAGCTACGCTGCTTCTCTTTGGCACCGGCTTAGCGTGTCTGGTTGGAACACGAAGAAAGAATAAATAGTCATGACCAAGGCAGGGTCACAATGGCCCGTAACCGTTCGGCAACACCGCAACTGCTTTGTCAAAGCCTGGTTCGAATACAGATAGGGAAATGACTCTATTGCGCCATTCAGGAGGCCCCTTATGCAACTGCCCGCAATAAAAATATTAAACAAGAACAACATCCTGGTCGGGCTAGTGGTTGTCTTGCTTCTCGTCTCCATTGTCGAGGGTGTGCTTCTGATAAAAATCAATAGTTCGACTTCTCAAAACTCAGCTGCTTATGCACTAAGGAGACATCCGGAGGATGCCTTCACCCTGCCCCATCTCTTACCCCGGTCCTTTGGCCACAAGGATTGAAACCCCATGGACGAATTCAACTCCATGCAGGAACAGATGGAACGGATGTTTGATAACTCCTTTAACCGTTTTAGACTCAGCCCATTTTTTGATGAGGAAGATGGCACTGACAGCATTCTTCCGCAAACTGATCTGGAAGATCTCAGGGACAGATACCAGGTGACAATGAATCTCCCAAGAGTAGAAAAAGGGGAGATAGAGGTTACTGTCCAGAATGACACCCTCAATGTCAGTGCCAAAAATCGGCTTTCAAAAACCGACAAGCAAAGAAACTCCTTTTTACGCATGGAAAGAAGACTTGGTAGTTTCCAAAGGTCCTTGTCCCTTCGCGGTCCGGTTGACGAGAAAAATATAAAAACAGAATTTGCTAACGGGGTGCTGACGATTACTCTTCCCAAGCGAGCTTCATAGCAGCGGCAAATCTTTCTTATGAGAGCACCAATTAGTGAACTCATTGATGCAAATTTTAAATGGTCAACGCCAACTACGGAATTTGTGAAGATTGCAAGAAGCCAATCCCGCTCGAACGTCTTTTAGCCCTTCCGGCCACTCGCTATTGTATCAAATGCAGCACCATGGAGGAGGAGAGGAGGAAGAGACCGCGGGCCTTAGCATAAACAAAAAAGTTTCACAGCAAGGATACTCAAAAGGCAGGGGCTTGTCGTGCGATGAACAGCAAAAGACACATGGAGGAGAGTCATGGATAAAAGCCAAGTGGCGAGACGAGACCGATTGATCCAGGAAGAGCGGCACGACACCTATCAGGAACGCGGCAAGTGGCCGGATCCGACGGCATGCAGCGAATGCGGAGCCGTTTTTCTGGAGGGCCGCTGGTCATGGTGGGAGGCGGCGCCCAATGCCCATGCCATCGTCTGTCCGGCCTGCCAGCGTATCAAGGATGCCTTCCCGGCCGGTATTATTGAGATACGGGGAAGATTTTTCGACAGCCATCGAGAGGAGATCAATAATTTGATTCATAACCTTGAGGGTCAAGAGAAAGGGGCACACCCCATGGAGCGGATCATGTCCATTACGACGGAAGGCGATCATGCCTTGGTGACAACCACCGGTATCCACCTGGCCCGGCGGATTGGCGAGGCCTTGAAACATGCCTACCAAGGGGAACTCGACTTCACTTACGGAGATGCAGAGAAAAGTATTCGTGTCGCCTGGTGCCGCCAATAATCGTATCCGGCAGGTTGAGTCTGTCAACTTGTCTCGATTGAATGTCGTGGCCGACCATACCAACCATTCTGCCATGACGATGGAGTCTGTTGGTATCAGCTGCACCATTTCCATTCATAAATTTCCGTGAAACCGAGAGGTGAAGTATGAAAGAGGCGATGTTCTATGAACGGGAGGGAGGCGGCCGGGTATGCTGTGGCCTCTGCCTCATCGAGTATCGCAAGCAGGGGGCTGGATCGAGCTCACCACCTTGATTATTCCGGGACTAAACGATGCCGATACCGAGCTGCATGGCATCGCCTTGTTCATCAAGACTAATTTGGGGGCTGATACCCCCTGGCACGTTACCCAGTTTCATCCCACCTACAAGTTGACCGACCGTCCCCGAACGCCGTTGGAGACTCTGCGTAAGGCACGTGCTATCGGTCATGCCGCCGGGTTGAGATATGTCTATGAGGGCAACGTTCCCGGTGAGGGTGGAGAGAAATACGTGGTGCCCAACCTGTATAAGTCCATGCTGATCGAACGCTACGGTTTTACCATCGTCAGTTACCGAATTAGCAATGGGACCTGTCTCGACTGTGGCACCGCCATCGTCGGCATGTGATTGAGCGAGGTATATTTTCATATAGTTGCATTGAAATTTCTTAACCAGAACAACTCTTGGTAAAAGGAGGTGATAAAACTCTGTAGGAAGCGAAGTGGCACAAAGATTTGCAGAAAGAGGGTGGCAGGCAGCTCAATAACCATTGAGGCGTGGCTTCACAATAAAAGAAAGGAGGAGCAAAAATGAAGAGAATTGTGGTATTTTTTTTCGGACTTCTGCTGGTTTTGGGAATGGTTTTGCCAGCTATGGCAACCGTTATCGACTACACACTTACTAACATGGGAGGGAACAATTGGGAATACGACTATACTGTATCCAATAATACCTTAGGCAATCCGCTCGAAGACTTCCTCGTCTATTTTCCTGACGTCATTTCCTCCGACAATTTCTCTTATACTCTGAATTCAGCAATCGTACCGACAGGATGGACCGGGGCACTGGCTCAACCTTCCGCCATTGACTTAGGGGGCTATTATGAGGCCTCTGGTGGTTCGATAGCCGATGGGGGCTCGTTGTCAGGTTTCGGAGTACAATTTGCCTATACCGGGTCAGATCTCCTTGGGTCTCAATACTTTGAGGTCTACGACACCGCCTTCAACTTAGTTGATAGCGGTCAAACCACACTTGGAGGCGCGCCGGTTCCAGAGCCCGCCACTATAACCCTGCTTGTGTTAGGGCTTGCAGGTTTGGGCCTTTCAAGAAAAAAAAGTAACAAAATAATTTAACAAAAGATATCAACATGAGGAGGATAAAATGAAAAATAGATTGCTCGTTTGTATTGCGACTCTACTTTCTTGCCTTTCCTTAAGCTTTTTCTTTGCTGCCTTTGCCCTGGCGGGATTTAGTGGCCCTACCGTCCTGGTCATGCCGGATGGGATTAAAACCACGACCCAAAATACGGCCTATGCCTGGGCCGGGAATCCCGTTGATGTTTGGGGCAACGTCACCTGGGGACCCTCGACCTCGGGAACATATGTTTGGGACTTTGGTGATGGTTCTCCGACGGCCTCTTCCCCGGTATCTGATTCCAGAAATATCTCCGAGTCTCACGCCTATGCCGCTGCCGGGACATATTATGCCACCCTCACGGTGACCGATGAGGACAGTTTGTCAAGCTCCGCACAGGTGCGGATCGATGTCCTGGCTCTCCCAGACAACCAGGCGCAAATTAACCTGGCCATTGAAACAGGCCTCAAACGCCTCTACCTAGATCAATACCCGGGCGGCGACTGGTGGGGTGAACCAGCGAACGGGGCCTTGTCCGTCCTTGCCTTCGAAAACCGAGGGCATCAGCCCATCGGTCCTCTGACAGATATCTACCATGACACCGTTGTGAGAGGGTTAGACTGGTTGTTCACCAGCCTCATCGCCCAGCCTTCATCGCTATCTAACTGGCAGCCTGTCGAATCCAACGGCGATGATGTCATGCTGGGACAATACAGTCCTTCCTGCAGCGATGAATCGTTCTATCCGCACGGCATGATTATGATGGCCCTTGCCGCTGCCGGCCCCTACGACAAAAATTACCCTGTGACCGATGCCGTCCATAATCCTGCGTTGAACCTCACGGTCCCTGCTCCCGTCCCGACTATTGGCGGTTGGACGTATTATAAGGTTCTCCAGGACATGATGGAATTTGCTGCCTGGTCCCAAGCTGATCCCGAAAACTGGGGACGGGGCGGGTGGCGCTATTGCCCGAACAACGGGGAGGCTGACAACTCTGTCGGGCAGTGGCCGGCAATTGGGCTGGAAGCCGCTGAACAATGGGGGATCATGGCGCCGCCCTGGGTAAAGGACGAGTTGAAGACTTATTGGCTTGTAAACAGCTACAATACCAATGTATACGGCTGGGGATATGACGGCCAAAGTCTTGTTGACGTTGCCCATGCTGGGGCAGGGCTCTCCATGATGGCCTATGTCGGCATTTCCAAAACCGACCCCTGGTATGTAGCCGCGCTGAATGGTGTGGAGAATGTGGGTGGTCTGGCAAATAACTGGTCAGGACAAGGGGTTTACACATGGGATGGGTATTATTGGGATTGGTGGCCTTCCCATTTCGGTAACGTCTACGGCTACTACAACACGTCTAACTACTATGCCATGTACGGCGTAGCCAAGGCCATGCGCATTGCCCGCGACAGCGGTGGCAATATATCCGAGGTCACTCAGATCGGCACTCACAACTGGTACGACGAGTATTCGACATTTCTCATCGGGATACAGAATGGAGACGGCAGTTGGCCAAGCTGGTGGTACTGGGATCATCCTGTCAGCACAGCCATGTCGCTCCTGATCCTTGAACCAACCGTTTCCAGTCTGCGGCCGGTGGCCTCGATCGTGGCCTCTCCCAACCCAGTCAATGCGAACACCACCGTTAACTTCAATATCAGCGGCTCCACGCACCAGGATCCAACCAAGTTTCTGACTTCATGGAAGATTATTTTTGATGCCTCAAGTGGCAAGACCTGGAGTACTCCAGACGTTTCCGGGACTTTCCCGGTTTCAGGTCCCATTGCCAAGACAGGCGGATATCCCCAAAAAAGCCCCCCTGTCGATTATGACGTGACCGCACAGTTGCAGGTGACCGACAATACCGGAGACAGCGCCGAGAACTCGGTGGTTGTGCATATTACCTCAGGCCTGGTCAACCCGATCGCCAATCCTGGTGGGCCCTATTTTGGAGGGGTCGGATCACCCATTACCCTGAATGGTTGCGCCTCTTCTGATTCCAATCTGGGCGGCAGCATTGTCTTGTATGAGTGGGACTTGGACGGCAATGGAACCTATGAGACCAACGCCGGGGGTAGCTGCACACTGCAGCATACCTGGGCCACTCCCTACAGTGGCCAAATCGGCCTAAAGGTCACGGACAATTTTGGCAAGGTCTCAACGGCAACTGCCACCACCAATATTGTCGTCGCTGATCTGAAACCGGTATCCTATCCTCTGATTTCATACAAGCGGATTACCAAGACAGTATGGGAGTATACCTACAAGTTTGTGATCAAAAATCAGGGCAATGGGGGTGCTACCAACGTTTCGGCCCAGTTGCAGAATTGGCCGTCCCAGGTAACCGTTATTGACGGGAATGTCTCATTCCCTGACGTTGCAGCCGGCTTACAGATGACAAGCACAGACACCTTTACCATCCGAATTGATCGCACCACACCGGTCCTGAACGGGGACCTTAAATGGAAGATAACCTATACGGATGCAGGCAGTACCACATGGACAATAGTAAACTTCCCGCTATTCTGAGGTTTGATTATTGATTGAGAAAGGAGATTACCCTTGAGCCCCACTCTTTCCAATGAGAGAGTGGGGCTTGTTGTCCGCCTGGGATATGTCAACAAGGTGCCCCTGATTATTTGCTGAAGCATTACCTCATCAAGATAAAACCTCAGACGGCCAGAATCCGCTGCAGACAATATGAAGCTGAATCTTTCCGAGGCATTAAATTCCCGGCGCGAGGTCATGATCTCGAATCACCTGCTGAACTGTGGCATCCGGGACCAAAAGATGCTCAGGGCGATGCGGGAGGTTCCTCGGGAGGCCTTCATCGGCAAAGATATGGCGGAGCTTGCTTATGAAGATCACCCCCTGCCCATTGATAATCATTCAACTGAAAATAGGGCAGAGCCATAATCTGTTTTGACTTGTCTTTCTGCCCGTTTGCGCAACTCTATCGCTGGCAATGCTTTGGAGCTTTCTGCCGGCATGGTCTGTTTCCTCCTCCTTAAGTACGGGGAGGCGTTTAAACAAAACGCTGAATAATCGCCTTCATCTCCGAGAGCAGATACGGTTTGGCGCAGGCCGCGATAAATCCGTATGCTGCAAAATCAGTCATGGTGTCATCGTCGGCATAGCCACTGGAGACAATGGCCTTTACCTCTGGATTGATTTCCTTGAGTTTGGCAATGACCTCCTTGCCGCCCATCCCGCCAGGGATTGTGAGGTCAAGAATGACCAGCGCGTAGGGGGCGCCCTCCGTCTGTGCTTCCTCATATGCGACAATAGCCGCATCGCCGTCGAGCGTCGAATCAATCCGGTAGTCGGAAAGCTGTAAAAATTTTGTCGTCACCTGCACCACGCTAATGTCATCGTCCATCAGCAGGATTCGAGGGCCTTTGGCCTCCTGATCTTTTGTGGTCTCCGTCTTTTTGGCAACAGGGACAACGGCAGGGATATAGATGTGAAAGGTGCTGCCGCGCCCCAGTTCCGACTGTACCGTGATTGCTCCGCCGTACTTCTTGATAATCGTGTCGCACAAGGCGAGGCCTAGGCCCATGCCCTTCTGGCATCCACGTTCTTTGGTGGAAAAATAAGGGTCAAAGATGCGAGGTAAGTGTTCTCGGCAGATTCCACAGCCCTGGTCTTGAAAGGTAATCCGCAGGTAGTTGCCAGGGGCAAGGGTTGGATGGATACCATGATTTTGAGCAAGTGTTTCATTGGCAGCCATTATTTTGAGTTTGCCGCCACTTTCTGCAGTCATGGCATCCTTGGCGTTCAGTACCATCTGCTTGATGACTTCATGAAATTGGCTTGGATCAACATTAATGGGCCAGAGGGTCTCGGGCATGTCAAGCTCGGCGACCAAGCCGGAACCGTTCAAGGAGGTAGTTGCCTCCTTCCGGATGTGAGGCGAAGGCTGGATGTTGGTCAGGAGAGAGTCGCTGCCGGTGGCAAAGGCGGTCAATTGGCCGGTGAGTTTAGTGGCCAATCCGTAACCATGCTCAGCCTTTTCCAGAAAAGCGAAGGCCTTGCTTGACTCTTCGGTATGCATCTTGGCGAGGGAGATATTCCCTAAAATCCCCTGAAACAGGTTGTTGAAATCGTGAGCGATTCCACCTGCCAAGGTGCCAAGGGCGGCAAGATTTCTGTCCTTGGCGACCTCGGCCTCCAGGCGCTTACGTTCGGTAACATCTCGATTGCTTGCTCGTGTACCCAAGAATTGGCCTTTGTCATCATAGACAGGTTGGCAGGTGTGGGAGATCCAGATCCAGCGGATCGAGCCATCGGCACGGATGATGCGGAATTCGAACTCCTGGGAAATTTTCTGATCCTGGGCCGACTGGCGATGCAGATCAAAAGCGGCCAAATTATCAGGGTGGACAAGCGCCCGCAGCAGGGCGGGATCCTTCTGAAAGGCAGCAGCCGAATGGCCCGTGATTCGTTGGCATGATGGTGAACAGTAAAGGAAATCACCATTCGGCCCCAGCCAGTATTCCCAGTCATAGGTGAAATCCGCCACGGTCCGATACTTCTCTTCGCTCTGGTGCAGGGCCTGCTCCATCTGCTTACGGGCGGTAATATCACTGATGACGATACGGCAAACAGGTGTGCCGTCAGCGCTATGGGAGAGATTTGCCTCCAGTCGTGCCCAGGCGGTAGCTGCATCTGGACGGAGTATCCGCAACTCGCAGGATTGAGGTGTACCGGTCGCAAAGAGCTGGTTGTGGTGCGTGGAGGAGATGTCTTGATCCTCGGGGAAGATAAAACGGCTAAACGATTGTTTGACCAATGCCCCCCGTGACACGCCAAACTGAGTGGCGGCGGGGAGGTTGGCATCCAGAAATACCCCCTGTTTGTCGATGGTGCAATAACCAACCGGGGCTAAGTAGTAGAGGTCGAAGTAGCGCGCCCGCGAGGCCTCTAGTTCGTGTTGGGCACGGCGTAACTCCTTGTTTTGCATCTCCAATTCAATCTGGTGCACCCGTAGTTCGTAGAGAAGTTGGGCCGTCTCTTTGTCTTGATGGTTGGTGAGGGCTTTAATTTTGTCCTCCACCCGGCGGCGCAGGTCCTCCCCAGCCTGATCGTCAATTTTGTCCTTTTGGGTCATGATTGGTCCTCCAAAATTTTTGTAGTGGTTCAGACCTGATCTGACAGTTACCGATTTTTCGGTTGCATTTGTCAGATTAAATTCAAGCTATGAATTTTTCCTTCCATAGTTTTTTCCCATCTTCAAGTGTATCCATAGGTGTGCGTCCACAACACATTTTACCCTGATGGGGTACGCTCATTGTTATAATATTTCAGCCATTCGTACAGCACTCAACTCCTTATATGGATTCCTCCCGCGTTATTTCTACCCCTGAAAATCTAGTCAAAAGTTTGATCCCAGCAAGCCTTATACGGTGATTTCGACGCCTGAATGGTCTGCAGTCGAATGGCTCAATAAGGCTGGTGAGCTTAAGAAGAAAAAGGACTGGCCAGGACTGCTCGATCATGCGCTCCTCTGGACTCTGTTTTGGTTCAGCGTGAATTGGACTTTTGGTTCGTTTGTGATAAACAATTACAAATGGAGGAAAATCCATGCGAAAAAAACGTCACAACTACACCCCAGAAGAAAAAGTTTCCATTTTACGTCGCCACTTGGTCGTGCATGTTGCAGTGTCCGACCTGTGTGACGAGTATCACCTTCAGCCCAGGATTTTCTATTGCTGGCAGAAGCAGTTTTTTGAGAACGGAGCGGCAGCATTTATCTGTGACAGCCGACCTCAAAAACGTGTTGAGGAAGTCAAAATCCAACAGCTTGAAGCCAAATTGAGCAGAAAGCACGAAGTCCTTTCTGAGCTGATGGAGGAGCATATCAAGCTAAAAAAAGAACTTGGGGAACTCTAACCGGCAGCTGGGTTCCTCATGATATTCGTGATGCCGTCGTTGATTATGTCAAAGATTGGAGCGTCAAGGCGGAGATTCCTTTGAAACGCTTTGTCTCCTGTCTGTCTGTCTCCAAGAGCAAGTTTTATACCTGGATCGAGGGGTACGGCAAAGTGAACGAACACAACGCCCCTATTCCCCGTGATTTCTGGCTCGAGCCCTGGGAACGGGAAGCCATTATCAAGTTCGCCGAGAACAACCCGCTTGAGAGATACCGGCGACTGACCTTTATGATGCTGGATCAGAATATCGTGGAAGTCAGTCCCTCAAGCACCTGGCGTGTTTTTACCAAGGCCAGCATGCTGCAAAAGTGGAACAAAAAAACATCTCTTAAAGGGACAGGGTTCATTCAGCCATTGCGTCCCCATGAACATTGGCATGTGGACTTTCGTATCGCAACATTCATGGCACCATCTACTACCTGTGCAGCTTTCTGGATGGTTGCAGTCGATCTATCATCCATTGGGAGATCAGAGAGCAGATGACTGAGACCGACGTCGAAATACTCCTCCAGCGGGCCAAGGAGAAATACCCCGAAGCCAGTCCACGGATCATTTCCGACAACGGCCCCCAGTTCATTGCCAAAGATTTCAAGGAGTTCATCAGAATCTCAGGGATGACCCATGTGCGGACTTCACCCTATTATCCACAGTCAAATGGCAAACTGGAGCGATTCCACAAAACCATTAAAACTGAATGCATTCGTCCTGGTATTCCACTTTCTCTTGACGATGCCCGCAGAATTGTAGAAAAGTGCATTGAGCACTACAACACTGTCAGGCTGCACAGCGCTATTGGCTACGTTACCCCAGCAGACAAGCTGAATGGCAGAGACCAAGAAATATTCAAAGAACGAGACAGAAAGCTAGAGGAAGCCAGAGAACTGAAAAAGCAAAAACGACAGAATGCCTTCTCTGAAATCATGCGTCCAGGGGAACATTATACACCCTTACAGCAGGCGATCTGAAAGTCCATTTCCGACTGAGGCAAAACAGAAGGACTATCTCCAATATTCACAAGTACAATCTCCTCGGCTATTCTGCTTTCATCATTTAAACATTCTTGAACTTGAGGTGTAATGTTAATGAATGCCCGCCGTGTTGGCACATTGAACCATAATTCTTTACGATAAGATTTCATTATTCCTCATCATTTTTCATCGGTTACAATTTCTGAGACTCATTATACTGGCCCCTTTCATCTCAAGGGCAGAAAACAGATCTACACCGGATTTCCTCATCACTTGACAAGCTCGATTCCACTGGCGTCGATCATGATCAGCCTTTTTTTATAGAGGGCGCCTACTGCCTTTTTGAAGGTCTTTTTACTGACCCCGAACAGGGAGTAGATCTCTTCCGGCTGACTTTTATCGGTAACGGCAATCCTGCCGCCATGCTCTTCTATGGTCGCCAGAATGGACTGGGAAACAGCATCGACACCCTGATAACCGGGCAGCTGCAGGAGCAGGTCAATCTTGAGGTCTTCGCGGATCTTCCTGATATAGCCCTTCAACTCCTGGCCAAGGCTCAGTTTCTGAAACACCTCATTTTCATAGAGCATGCCCTCATGGGCAAGGTTCACCACCACCCGGTATCCCAGATCTGTTTTCTCATAAATAACCAGATCGACCACTTCGCCCTCTTCATAGTCCGGAGGCTGCTGACTGAGAAATTTATCGAGCCGGGACGAGGCGGTGATACGGTTGGTCTTTTCATCAAGAAAGACAAAGACGACATACGATCTGCCCTCTCTCATCCTCTGTTTTTGTTCACTTTGAGGCACGAAAAGATCCAGCTCCAACCCCCAGTCCAGATAGGTGCCCGAATCCGAGTTTGACACCACCGGCAATCTGGCAAACTGACCGACTGTTACCTCTGGCCTTTGGGTGGTTGCCCGCAGATGATCTTCCCGGTCAACATAGATAAAGACCTCAACCTCATCGCCCACCTGGCAATTCTCCGGGACATACCGTATCGGTAGGAGAATATCCCCTAACTCACCACCATCAAGGTGGACGCCGTAGTCCCGCGCGCTTTTCACCGTAAGCTTATTTATTCTGCCTATCTGTGCCATTTTCTCCCCTGTATAGTGTTACGTGATACGCGTGGTTCGCCCCCACCATGGCCACCCTCGGCCTCACTCTTAAACTCCGATTCATACCCCACCGTGAACTGGCTCGATGGGGTATTGCGGATGCTTAAGAAATGACCATTCTTTTTATTAAAGGGACAAAGAGGCAAGGCACAAGGCGCAAATCCAAACTTCTGATAAAAACCGGGTGCACCTAAAACAAAGATGGTGCTGTCCTTGATGACATCCTGCCGCAAGGCAAAGCGCAGCAACTCAGAGCCTATCCTCTGTTTTTGAAACTCCGGCTTCACCGCCAGCGGCGCCAGATGCAGGCCACATACAGCAGGGCCGTTATAGGCATTCGAAAAGGCAATATAGGCGATGACCGTATTGATATGAATACACACCCATTCATGCACCGCCTTGCCGTTTTTGTGCAGATTTTCGACTAACTGCACTTCATAGGTGCTGCCGGGGAATGCCTGCTGCAACAAGGCGGAGACCTTGGCGTAATTTTCCGGGGTGAGTTTGCGTATCTTCATTGCTTTACTGTTCAATAATCAATTGCATCAGTTGCCGAAGGTCATGATTAACTGCAGATCTGGCCGACAAGGTGTTGCAGACGGACATGGGCTGCATCGATATCGGCGAGGCAGGCAAAGGCCTTGACGTTCTCGGCCTTGGCCGGATCAAAACCGCTGCGCAAGGGGTGACGGCCAAGCAGCGCGGTCACAAAAGCGCGCTCCAGCCGATCGCCTGACTCATCCGACTGGTTCGTCTCCGCCAGGTCATACCAGGCACGAAACCGGGGCTCAGACAAGGCCTGCCGCGCTTCCTGCTGGAGACCAAGGGTCGCGGCAAAGCCGTGTCGGAACAGATCGGTTATGCACCAGACTTCCAGCAGGTCGGCCGCTTTGGCTGCGGCGGCTGTGTCGTCCAGCGGGCCGCCCTCTTCGTGCTTTGCTAACAGTGATTCCAGCCCCAGCGAGATGGTGTCCCGCACCCGCTCGGCAATATCCGTGATCTGTTTGATATCCTGTGTTTTCTCGCCATAGGCAATGATCGCGCTGTTGATGGCCCAGACGATTTCCTGCTCCAGGCTGGACAGCCGTTCCTGGTCAGTAATCAGGGACAGGGCCTGCTGCAACAGGGTGGTTTCTCTTAAAGGGCCGGCATACACCGACGGCAGCCGAGTGAGGGCGCTGTCTATCGGTTTCTGTGGCCGGGGCAAGGGCGGACGAATGGCTGGCCGGGAGAAGAGAACGGCGGCCTCCTCCGGTGGTACAAAACCAATATCCTGCATCCGGCCGTTGCGGAAGCGCAGGGCCTCTTCTTCGATCTGAGTCGGCAGATCGACGCGGACATCGCTCAAGAGTCGGTGGGCAGCGAGAGGATCGTATTGGTACAGGGCGTCCAGCACAGTAAAGGGATGGACCTTCAGCGGCAGATCTGTCTTCAAGTCGAGAAGGTAGAAGCCGTCCGGGGTCGCGGTCCGGGGCGTTTCTTTTCCCTCGTCCTCTGGCGGGACCTGATCGGTATCAGGATCATAGACGGTGACGGTCTGGGCCAGGAAGAGGAGCTGCACCACATAATCCAGGGAGGAAAAAGCCCTGGCCAGGGTTTCGGGGCCATCCAGCGCAAAGGCAGTCAGCCATTCATCAAGACTGTCGACGGCAAAGTCGGAACGGCTCCAGCAGTCCAGATCGACACAGGTCTCCAATTGTTCAGGACTGAGCTCGATGAGGATGGGCAGGGCCTGATCCAGACCGATCTCCCTGACGATATAGTAGGCCTCCAGGGGTTCGAGGGCTGCGACTGCAGCGGTGAGGTCGGTTGCGGCCAGAAGTTGCTCGCCCCGGCGGGTCAGGGCACTTGTCAGATCAGCACGGAACGGGGTTAATTCTATGATATTATTTTCGTTCATGTTCTCTTTTCAATCGGAGGTGATCGAAGTTCCTCGTAAGAAAGCGAGAAAGATCTTCGCTTATTCAACAGACGGGATCAGATCTAACCCTGCCTTGATTTCGAACTGCTGGTTTTGCATTGTTGTTCCAGTGCCAAACAGAGACTAAAAACAAGTACCATCTTGCCAGCAAACAGCCATTCGTGCAAAAGCACACCTGATGTGAATCCATCATAAAATATTCATGCGAAAACGAATAGTCTGATAGCGCAACACCACACCTTCCCAGACAATCTGCTCCAGAACCAGTTGATTCTCAATCAGATCTCCCTCACGACAAATCTTGTTGTTGATCATAATCATCCGTTTAGTCGCATCTTTTGCATAGACATGACCGGCCAGTTTTAATGGTGGCAGCATTTTCTGGACACTGGCCGGTAGGTCCTGAACAAGGGGTAGCGCACCCGCCTTTTCCGAGGCGACCTCCAGCGGCACCGATGGGGGGGGAGCCGCGACAACCTTTGGCTGAACTTTTCGAGGGACATTTTCCGGCTTTATCACCGTTTTTTCTTCCATTACAGGTTGTTGAACATTGTCTGCCACCAATCTTTTATCGTCCTTTGTCTCCATCACCAATGGTTGTAAATCGACCTTTTGGGGAACTGCTGACGATGATATTACCACAGGATTATCTTGTTCCTCGCCCCTAAGCGGTTGCGGGACAGTTTCTTCCTTGACTGTAAGTGGATGGACAGCCACAGAGACAGGTTGCTCTTTCAACTGAACAACGCGTTTTTCCAGGGCTAAAATTTTTTCCTGCAAGGCAACACTGTTTCTCTGCATGCCCCAGTACAGAACCAGTGCCGACAGACCCAACAGGGCACCCCCCGAAAGCCATATCCAAAAGGAGGATCTTTTCTCCCTTTTCCCATGACCAGACCGGAGCCCATGATCACTTTGCAGACCCGGGACCTCTCCCTGCTTGCGTTCCCGATCAGATTTTTTAAGCGCATCGAGGATATATGACATGATCACCAGCCCATCTGTACAGTTTTATCTTTCTTCATGTGCCTGACTGGCCCCATGCTCATTTTCCTGCTTATTCGGCGAAACAGGCCCGGAATTCTCTTGCTGCGCCGATTCATCCTTATCAGCAGGCACCTTTTTCCATTCCTGCACCCTGACCCCTTTTCCTGGATCTGTCCGGAAGACAAACTCCCAATGACCATAATAAAGGGATATGGCCAGAAGGCCCAAAACAAAAAGCAGCAGTCCTAAAACTAAGCCGTTGAAGGAGCCCCTGCGAAGCATGGACCGAAGCCCCGTACCATTAGCAGGACGCCCCAGCACTTCCCGCGCGGCTTGA
>CAITDH010000193.1 GCA_903891045.1 uncultured Desulfobulbaceae bacterium
CTTAATGGTACCACTGTAATCGTCTCCACCCTCGGCAACGTAGGTGACGCTACCAGCCCTGTTGGCGGAACCTCGGTCAATACCCGCAACGGCGAAATCGGCATCGGCGGCAGTTCAACCGCAGGCACGCTGAAATACATCGGTTCCGGCGAAACCACCAATCGTGTGTTCTCCTTCGGCTCTAGCGCCGCTGGTGCGTCTACAAGCGCCGGCACCCCGATTATTGATGCCGAGGCCATCCCCTGTTATCTGTGCATGAAATGCGTGCTCATCTGCCCCACCGGAACCCTCAGAAAGATCAGCCAGGAACAGACCCGCATGGGGTTGGCGGTAGTCAACCGGCACCGATGCTACACCTGGCAGGGAACAACCATCTGCCGCACCTGCTTTGATGTCTGTCCCTTTAAGGGTAAGGCCATCATCCTTGATGAATTACGCCCGATCATTGTGAACGACCATTGTACCGGCTGCGGTATCTGCACCCATGCCTGTCCCATCACCGCCGAGGATGGCAGCAAGGCCATCAATATCGAGCCGATTTATGCCCAGGAGACCGTGCCATGGAAATAAGAGCGCTCTCCTTTCACGCCCGGCGGCTGTGGGTCCTTTCTGGTGCCTTTCTTCTGCTTCTTCTGGGGCCACTTGCCAATTATTATTTCCAGATCAACTGGCTCCAGGGCTGGTATCAATCCCTGGGCATTGGCAATTTCTGGGTTGTCTCCCCTCTCGAAGGTCTGGAAAGCATCCTCGTGGCCAGACAACTGTACCTGCCGGCGCTGATTGCTATGCTCGCCCCGGTTGTGCTGGCCCTGCTCCTGGGCAGTGTCTTCTGCAGCTGGATCTGTCCGATCAGCTTTTTTTCGGAAATCCTCGATGGACTCAGGCGGTGGCTCAGCGGCAGGAAATGGCTGCAAGACCGGCTATTGCTCTCAAGACGGTTCCTCTGGTTTGCCCTCATCGGAGAGTTGATTCTCACCATGATCCTCGGCGGCCCCATCTTTGTCTTTGTCTCCCCGCCAGGACTGGTCGGCCGCGAGATTATGACCCTGATCTTTTTTCACACCCTGGCCCTCGAAGGGATGATTCTCCTGCTGGTGCTGGGCATGAATCTTATCACCAGGAGATTTTACTGCCGTTATTTCTGTCCCTTGGGGGCCACCCTGAATCTCCTTGGCTCCAGACGCAAACTCGTGGTCAGCATGGATCATGACCTATGCTCAGCCTGTGGATTGTGTGACCGCCGATGCCCTTTGGGGCTCAGTCCGGCAAACGGCATGGCAGAATCTCTGTATTGCTGGAACTGCGGTGAATGCGTTGATATCTGCCAATCGCAGGCACTCTCTTTTCAGTGGCGCCAGACTTTAAAAGGAGACAAAGACGAAAAGCTGAAAGCGAAAGATAAAGTTTGAGAATAGCGAACTGATGCCCTTACCGGATACCGTCCGTCGTCTTTTTAAATTCCCTTTGTTTCCAGAGCATATAGATCGCCGGATAGATAAGCAGCTCAAGAATGGTTGAGGTGCCGATCCCTCCCACCATGGGCGCGGCGATCCTTTTCATCACATCGGAGCCGGCGCCGGTACTGAACATAATAGGGACCAGGCCGAGCAGCGTGGCGGCCACCAGCATCAGTTTGGGGCGAATCCTCTTTACCGCCCCGTACATGATCGCCTCTTTCAGATCACCAAGGCTCTGCAATCTCCCCGCCTGCTTCCATTTGTCACAGGCAAGGTCAAGGTACAGAAGCATGACCACCCCGGTCTCCGCGTCGATTCCAGCCAGGGCGATGATCCCCACCCAGACCGCGATACTCATATTATAGCCAAGGAGATACAACAACCAGAAGGAGCCGACCAGCGAGAAGGGCACGGCCAGAAAGACAATCGCCGTCTTGACCACCGACTGGGTATTGAAAAAGATGAGCACGAAGATGATCAGCAGGGTGAGCGGAATCACAAGCTTCAACCGCTCGTGGGTCTTCACCAGATGCTCATACTCCCCGCTCCACTCCAGACGGTAGCCCTCGGGAATCTTCAGCGAGGCCACCCGCTGCCTGGCCTCGTCCACAAAACCGCCCACATCCCGGCCGGAAAAATCAATGTACACATAGGAGGCCAAAAGCCCGGCCTCGCTCTTGATCATGGGCGGCCCCTTGACGATCTGGATATCGGCAAGGGCACCCAAAGGAATCTGGAGGAGATTGCCGGTAGGCGGCGGCGCAGGCTGGGCCGAAGACATGCCGCCAGGTGCCGGCGCCGCCATGGCCGCAGGCACGGGGACCAGCACCCTTTTCAGCTGGTCGACGTCACCCCGCAGCTCCCTGGCATAGCGGACATTCACCGGATAGCGTTCCCGGCCTTCCACGGTCATTGTCAGGTTCATTCCGCCGATTGCCGACTGGATCACCTCCTGCACCTCATCCACGGACAGGCCGTAGCGGGCAACCTCCTCCCGTCTGATGGTGAAATCGAGAAAATAGCCGGTGGTCACCCGCTCCGCATAGACACTCCTGAGACCGGACATGCCGCCCAGCCGGGCCTCGATGTCGGTCCCCAGCCTCTCAAGCTCCGCCAGACCCGGCCCCATAATCTTGATCCCCACCGGGGTTCTGATCCCGGTGGAGAGCATATCGATCCGGGCCTTGATCGGCATAGTAAAGGAATTGGCCACCCCCGGAATAGACAGGGCATCGCTCATCTCATTCTTCAGGGTCTCCACCGTCATCCCCGGCCGCCACTCCGACTCGGGCTTGAGATTGATCACGGTTTCAAACATCTCCATGGGAGCTGGGTCCGTGGCCGTTTCCGCCCGCCCGGCCTTGCCGAAGACCTGAGCCACCTCGGGAATATTCTTGAGAATCCGGTCCTGGAGCTGAAGTAACTTCGTCACCTCCGAGACGGCTGCACCCGGCGAGGTCACCGGCATATAAAAAAGCGCCCCCTCATACAGCGGCGGCATAAATTCGGAGCCGAGCTTCAGGAAAGGGTAGACGCTGACAACCATGATAATGAGCGCGACAACGATCACCGTCCTTTTGAAACGGAGGACAAAGTGGACGAAAGGCGCATAGAGCCAATGGAGAAAGATGCTGATGGGATTCTTCTCCTCGGCCATGATCTTGCCCCGAATAAAAAACGTCATCAGAACCGGAGTCAGGGTGATGGCAAGAAAGGCCGCAAACAGCATGGCAAATGTCTTGGTGTAGGCCAGAGGCTTGAACAGCCGCCCGGCCTGGGCCTGCAGGGTAAAGACCGGCAGAAAGGCGACGGTGATCACCAGCAGGGAGAAGAACAGGGACGGCCCCACTTCTTTGGCCGCCTCAATGATCACCTCGGCACGCGGGCCCGGCCGGCCCGCAATTTCCCACTCCTCCAGCTTTTTATGGGCATTTTCGACCATGATGATCGAGGCGTCCACCATGGCCCCGATGGCGATGGCGATACCGCTCAGGCTCATGATGTTTGCCGTCACCCCCAGGTAGTACATGCAGATGAACGAGATGATGATCGCCACGGGCAGGGTGCAGATGACCACCAGGGCGCTGGGAAGATGAAAGAGGAACACCAGACAGACGGCGCTGACCGCCAAAGAGATCTTGACCAGCTCTTCGGTCAGTGTAGCGATGGACCGGTGGATAAGATCGGAGCGGTCATAGGTGACAACAAGCTTCACCCCTTTGGGCAGGCTCGGCTCGATACTTTCGCTGATCTTCTGTTTCACCCGGTCAATGACGCTGAGGACATTCTCGCCAAACCGGACCACCACGATCCCGCCTGCGACCTCGCCGCGGCCATCAAGATCGGCAAGGCCGCGCCTGATCTCCGGGCCAAGCTGGATGCCGGCGACATCCCTGAGCAAAACAGGAGTCCCCCTGCCGTTACCGCCCACCACAATGTTTTCCAGATCCTTGATCCCCTTGAGATATCCGCGGCCGCGCACCATGTACTCGACCCCGGAGAACTCCAGCACCCTGCCCTCCACGTCCTTGTTGCTCTTGCGGATGGCATCCATGACCACGGTGATGGGGAGGTTATAGGCCTGGAGGCGGTTGGGATCGATGCTCACCTGATACTGGCGGACAAAGCCGCCGATGCTCGCCACCTGCGCGACCCCCGGCACACTTTCCAGGGCCAGCTTGATGTTCCAGTCCTGGAGGGAACGCAGCTCTGCAAGATTCTGCTGCCCGGTCTCATCCACCAGGGCATAGGAAAATCCCCAGCCGACACTGGTGGCGTCCGGGCCCAGCACCGGATTCACCCCGGCGGGAAGCTTGTTTTTCACCGCCTGGAGATATTCGAGCACCCGGCTCCTGGCCCAGTAGATGTCGGTGCCTTCATCAAATATGGCATAGATGAAAGAGGTGCCGAAAAAGGAGAACCCGCGCACCACCTTCACCTTGGGCGCGGCGAGGAGGGTTGAGGTGATCGGATAGGTGATCTGATCCTCGATGAGATCAGGGCTCCGTCCTTCCCAGTCGGTGAAGATGATGACCTGGGTGTCGCTCAGATCGGGGATCGCATCAAGAGGCGTATTGCGGATGGCCCAGATCCCCCAGCCGGTAAGGGCAGACACCAGCAGAAAGATGAAGAACCTGTTTCGGGCGCTGAAATCAATAATACGGGCGATCATTACTTCACCACGCCCTTGAGACGCGCTTCGGAATCAATGAGGAAGGTGGCGGCCGAGGCCACTTTTTCTCCGGCCTGCAGACCTCTGAGGATCTCCGCCATCCCCTCGACCTTGGCGCCAACGCTGACCTCGCGAGGCTCAAAGTAGCCATCGCCCTTGTCCACATAGACGAGCTGCCGGACGCCGGTGTTAATCACCGCATCCTCAGGAACAACGAGCTTGCGGCCCAGGTTGATCTTTATTTCCACATTGGCAAACATCTGGGGTTTCAGGTCTCCGGCCTGATTATCCAGGGTAAAACGGATCTTGGCCGTCCTGGTCTCACCTGCAAGAAGCGGGGACACATACTCAATGGTGGAAGTGAACACCTTGCCCGGCAGGGAATCCAGGGTGATCTCCGCCTGCTGCCCGGTCCTGACCAGCGCCACTTCATGCTCGTAGATATCGGACACCACCCAGACAGTGGAGGTGTCGACCAGATCAAAAAGCTTCTCGCCAGGCTGCACCTTCATGCCCTGCACGGCGGACTTCTGCACCACATAGCCATTCACGGGGCTGAACAGGGCCAGTGTCCGCAAGGGCTGACCTGTTTTCTCAATTTTTTGGATCTGTGATTCGCTGATATCCCAGAATCTCAGGCGCTGCCGGGCAGCCTGGCGCATGGCCTCGGCGTCCTGCGCCAGCATCCGGCTCAAATCAGAGGATGTCTCGGCACCGGCGGGAGCAACACCCGGCCGCGACCACTTGAGGATATTGAGATATTCCTGTTGGCTGGCAACCAATTCCGGGCTGTAGATCTCGGCAAGCACTTCGCCTTTTTTCACATATCTACCCGTATAGTCAACCCGGAGGTTTTCGATCCAGCCCTCGATCTTGGTGTTGATCGTAGCAATCTTTCTTTCGTCATACTCGACGCGGCCCACGGTCCTGATGGTCCTGTTCAGGGATTTCTCCGCCGCAACAGTGGTTTTCACCCCGATAAACCGCTGCCCGGCCTCCGGGATCTCGACAGTCTGCGCTCCTCCCGCCATACTTACGACGTTTTGCTCATTACCGGGGGAAGACGGCAATACCGGAGAAGCTGCATCACCGCCGGATTTCTGAATTTCCGCAGGAACAGCCTGTTCCGGCACGGCCTGTTTAATCTGTGCCGGAGGCTCCTGGACTTTTTTACGAAAAAGCTCAATCCCTTTACCGGAAAGACCGAAATAAAGGACAACCGCGACACAAAGAAAAATGGCCGCCATGATCATGCTGTTTTTCCTGTTCATTGTCGCCCTTCCTCCGTGCGGAAATCCGTCATCCCGATTAAGGCCTCCAGTCTGGCCATTGCCTTCTCCCGCTCCACCATCTGCCCCCAATAGGAGGTCTCGATATCAGTAATGGTTTTAATCCGGGAGATCACTATCAAGGTATCGGTTTTACCCGTGGTGTACGAGGCCAGCGCCGCCTGAAAGTCCTGATGGATCTTCTGGTTGAGACCTTGCCGGTAGAGATCTATCAGCCGTTCGGTAGCCTGCAGCATGGCATAGTTCTCACGGATGGCAGAGGAAAGCCGCAGCCGGACTGCCTGCAGCTCATTTTTCGCTTCACTCAAGGAGGCCTCGGCTTCATGGACAGCAGGCTGCTGTTTGGTGGAATAATAAAGAGGAATATTGACAGTGGTGCTCAGACTCCACATATCCTCAAAGGCCTGACCCTTCAGTCCATAGTTGCCGGTGACGGTAATGTCGGGATAATACTCCCTCTCGGCGCCCCGCACCTTGGCGTCAAGCGAGGCTACCATCCGCTCCCTGGCCTTGACCTCCGGGGAGTTTGCATAGGCCGCAGCAACAAGTTCGTCCAGGGTCTGGGGATACGGAGAAAATACCGGCGCTACCGGCCTGTCCAAAGGCGCAGCCTGCTCCCTCCCCACCGTCGAGTTCAGCGCGGCATCCAGGGTCTGGATCTTTTGTTTCAGCATCTCTTCCCGCTCTAGCAGCATGTACTTCTCGGTTTGCGCCATGAGGACATCCTGCTGCATACCTCTCCCGGCACCATACCTCGCCAGGGCTGCGTCTTCGAGCTGGTGGAGGAGAACACCTTTATCCCTGATCAGATCCATGCTCTGATGGGCAAGGAACAGATCATAATAAAGTTCCTTGATCATGGTAATTGACCGCAACCGCACCGCTTGTGCTGAAGCGGAAAGGCTTTCCTCCTCCCTGGCCGCCACCTCTCCCTTCAAGGCCCGCTTGCCCGGAAAGAAGAACTGCTGGGATGCGGAAAGCATAAACTGGGAATCAGACATCTCATTAAAGGTGAAACGATTGGTCCCTGCATTCTGGTAGCCGGCCATGACCATCGGGTCCGGCAGACTCATCGTCTGGGGGACACGAAAGCTGGAGGCCAATGCCTTGGCGCGGGCGGCCTGGATCTCGGGGCTGGCATGCAATGCCTCATCAATGAGGTCCTGCAGTTGCAGTTCCCCGGCCCAGACCGATGCCTGCGGGACAAAGAGAAGAAGCCCGGCGGCACACAAGGCAAAAAATCGTTTCATCCCTCCGGAGCCATCTTCCATGAGCATTATTCCCCCATTTTCATCCCAGAGACTACTGGACATCCACGCTGAACTTGGTTGACGAGGTCTTGCCGCCGCGCACGATCTTCACCACGATATTCCAGGGACCGGCCATGGAATAATTCAATTTTCCCTGATAGGTATTTCCGTTCAAGGCCAGGGCTGCGCTGTAATTCATGGCCGGCATTCCCGGCATGGCGGACATGGAATAGTCCATCTTCACCTCAGCATCTGTTACCTCCTTGCCGGCAGGATCTTTTACGGTTACGATTGCCCCGTTCTCGCCCATCACCGCCGGATTTTTGTCCATTTTTACCATAACAGTCAGATCGCCTGCCTTTTTCTGGATTTCATAGTCCTTGGCCCAGACAATCCCGGCACTCATCAGAAGAATGAAGGTAAACATCACTATTTTTTTCATTTGTTTCTCCTCGTGTTACGTGGCCCGTAATAAGGCTACGTTTTACTAAAAATCCAGGAAGATAATTTGATAGTATTCAAATTTCTCCCTGGCGTTTACAATAGATACAATAAAAAAGAAGCAGAATCCGCTCCCTCAGGTAAAACCAAAGACTTAAGCGTATGGACCGCTTTAAAAAGGGTACTTCTTTTTAAGAATACTTGTCAAATCAAAGAAAAGAGCGTGCAAGATATCCGAGATTCTCCACACTATAAAGGCAGTACCGACCATGCCACTTCAAGTTGATAAAGCCAGAACGGTCTATACTTAAACAAAAGGCCTTGGCAAAGACCCTTCAGATGAAAAAGGACAATTCAGAATTTAGGAGCCGTTACGAAATAACATGGCCATTTATGTCTATTTCGTTACGGCTCCTTATGCTGCTTCAAACGACTAAATAGCCATGTTATTTTTTACAGCGGCTTAGTGACTCACCTCTTGGCTAAAACCGCATCGACCTGTGACGCATTCACCTCATTAGTGATTACCACGCTGCCGATAGTGGTGGGCAGGACGTAAAAGACAGAACCGCCAACGGTCTTCTTGTCAGTCAGCAAATATTTTTTGATGCGCTCCCGATCAAGGTCTGCCGGGATCTCGGTGGGCAGCCCAAAGGCGTTGATCAGGGCGGCCACCCGACCGGCATCACTTTTTTTACAAAGTTCGGTAGCCACTGCCAGACGCAGGGCAGCAACCATGCCAATGGCCACGGCCAGACCATGGATAATGGAGAAATCAGAGGCTGCCTCCACAGCATGACCAATGGTATGGCCAAAATTCAATATCCGACGGAGGTCGGACTCCCGCTCATCTGCTGCCACTACCTCAGCCTTGATCCGGCAACAGGTGAAGATCATCTCCTGGATACTTTTTTGTTCAAGACAGAGGATTTGATCGAGATGACGCTCCAGGAAAACAAAAAAATCAAAGTCCCGGATCACCCCATACTTGATGACCTCGGCCAGACCGCCAAGCAGCTCCTGCAAAGGCAGGGTGGTCAAGACCGCCGTGTCGATATAAACCGCCTTGGGCTGATAAAAGGCCCCCACCAAGTTCTTCCCCTCCGGAATATCCACCCCGGTCTTACCACCCACCGAACTGTCAACCTGCGACAGCAGGGTCGTCGGCACCTGGACAAAAGGGATGCCCCGCAGATAGGAGGCCGCCAGAAATCCGGTCAAATCGCCGGTGACCCCGCCACCAAGGGCGATCAGGCCGTCCTTGCGGTCAATTCCCAGTTGCGCCAGCCGGCTGGCCATATCGGCAAAGACCTGGAGATTCTTGCTCGCCTCACCGTGCGGAAAGGTGAGCAGCTCGGCCGCAATCCCGGCATCACTCAAGGAACGCATCAGGGTGCTGCCGTAGAGACGGGCCACATGATCATCGGCGATCACGGCATACCGTTTGGCGATCTTGCGTTTGGCAAGATCAGCGCCAACTGCGGCCATGATGCCATCTTCAATAAAAATTGGATACGAGCGGTCGCCAAGACCAACATCGAGAGTATGTGTCATGATAAAATGAGGAGAAAGAAAGAGACGTCAGAAATAAAAAAAAGGAGATACCGCCCGTGGGCAGTATCTCCTTTTACAGACTCAAAAAACCAGTCTTAACTGCTTATTACATGGCGGAGCCAGAAGCAGCCTTCTGCATTTTAACCTCAACCTTCTCGGTCAGGCCTGCATAGTACTTCTTGAGATGGTCAAGAACCTCGGTACGTCCGAAGTGGTCAACGATCTCCTCGCCAGCAGAAAGAGCCTTACGCAGTTTGGTACCGGAAAGGATTACGCGGGAAGCCTTGTCATGTGGGCAAGTACGCAGAGAAGCCATACCATCACACTCTTTACAGTAGAAGGTCCAATCGATCTTCATTGGACGGCACTGCAGGTCTTTGTCGGTATCGCCAGTCTTGGGAATACGATCAAAGATCTCCTGAGCCTCGAACAGACCGTAGAAATCGCCAACACCAGCATGATCACGACCAATCAGCATGTTGTTGACGCCATAGTTCTGACGGAAGGTAGCATGAAGCAGGGCCTCACGAGGACCGGCATAACGCATATCCAGAGGATAACCAGCGTTGATGACGTTAGCTTTTACAAAGTAGTTCTCGATCAGGATATCAATGGCCTGAACGCGGGTGGCGGCAGCAATATCACCAGCCTTGAGGTTACCGATGAGAGAGTGGATCAAAACGCCGTCACATACCTCAACAGCGATCTTGGCCAGATACTCATGGGAACGATGCATTGGGTTACGCAGCTGAAGGGCGGCAACATTGGCCCAACCACGCTCGTCAAACATGCGACGGGTCTGGGCTGGGGTCAGGAACACGCCTGGATACTCGGCTGGATACTCACCTTGAGACAGAACCTTTACAGGACCGGCAAGGTTGAACTCTTTCTGAGCCAGAACCATGATCACGCCTGGATGATCCTTAGGAGCGATCTCCCAGAATTTATCACCAACAGACTCTTCGCCCTCGCCAACGAAAACCTTCTCACATTCCCATTTCTTATCGGCGGTGGTCATCTCATATTTTTCTGCAACCTTCATGGTGGCGAAGGTCTCACCATCTTTTACCAGGGCAATATGATCGCCTTCCTTAATGCCGGCGGCATCAGCGGCAGACACATCAAGGGTGATGGGCACGGGCCAGAAGGTGCCGTCTGCCATCTGGAAATTCTCGCAAACGCCTTTCCAGTCAGCCTTGGTCATGAAACCATCAAGAGGGCTGAAACCACCAATTCCCATCATGATCAGATCGCCTTTGGCACGGGCAGAAATCTCAATCTGCTTCAAGCCTTTAGCAACTGCAAGCTCTGCATCACGCTCTTTACCTTCGAGCAATGCACAAACCAAACCCTTTCCGCCATGTGGTGCAACCAATTTTGAGAACATAGGACTCCTCTTTTGTTAATTTTTTTCATGAATAATAACGCCAGCCCCAACCTAGGAGTGACAATTTAATGAACAACCATTCACTAAAGCATTCCCATATATAAAGCTGTTTATGGAAAAGTCAAGAGGAAAAAAGGGAATAATACCCCCTTTTTTCCTCCCTTATTTTATGCCAAAACGCCTCA
This sequence comes from uncultured Desulfobulbaceae bacterium, assembly GCA_903891045.1. GTDB lineage: Bacteria > Desulfobacterota > Desulfobulbia > Desulfobulbales > Desulfocapsaceae > UBA2270. The sequence continues at coordinate 10,736 of CAITDH010000193.1, forward strand.
AACGCAGGGCATTACTGACAACCGAAACCGAACTCATGGCCATGGCGGCCCCGGCAATCATCGGGTTCAGACTGGGGCCGCCAAAAAGAACAAGTAACCCAGCCGCCACCGGAATACCAATCACATTATAGGCGAAGGCCCAGAAAAGATTCTGCCGGATATTGCGCATCACCGCCCTTGATAAACGCAGGGCAATAATTACCCCGTCCAGGTTCCCTTTCATCAGGACGATATCGCCGGATTCGATGGCGATATCGGTGCCGGTACCCATGGCTATCCCCACATCGGCCAGGGC
>CAITDH010000194.1 GCA_903891045.1 uncultured Desulfobulbaceae bacterium
ATTTTCGGCTTCCCCGGCGGCGCGGTCATTGATCTCTTTGACGCCCTGATGGATTCCGACATTACTAATGTACTCGTTCGCCATGAACAAGGCGCCGTCCATGCAGCTGACGGCCTGGCCAGGGTAACCGGCGAGGTCGGTGTCGCCCTGCTCACCTCAGGCCCGGGCGCGACCAATGGTGTAACCGCCATTGCCACAGCCTATATGGACTCCATCCCTTTGGTTATCCTCACCGGTCAGGTTCCCACCCCTCTGATTGGCAACGACGCCTTTCAGGAAGTGGATATCGTCGGCATCACCCGCCCCTGCACCAAACATAACTATCTGGTGAAAGACGCCAAAGACTTGGTCCCCACCCTGCGCGAGGCCTTCCACATCGCCCGCACCGGCCGTCCAGGCCCGGTACTGGTAGATCTGCCCAAAGATGTTGTCGCCAAGATGGTTGACTTCACTGAGAAAAAACCAATAAGGATGCAGACCTATCAGCCCACCTATGAGCCACACCCTGGGCAGATCGAAAAGGCATGTAAACAAATCCTGAAGGCTAAAAATCCAGTGCTCTATGTCGGCGGCGGGGTTATCCTTTCCAATGCCAATGAGGAATTGACCGAGATGGCCAGAAAACTCAATATCCCGGTCACCATGACCCTGATGGGTCTTGGCGGCTTCCCCGGCAGCGACCCGCTGTCCATGGGTATGCTTGGCATGCATGGCAGTTATTCAGCCAACATGGCCGTTGCCCACAGTGATCTGCTGATTGCTGTCGGCGCCCGCTTTGATGACCGGGTAACCGGCCGGCTCGACGCCTTTGCCCCCCATGCGACCATTATCCATATTGATATTGATCCCACTTCAATCAGTAAAAATGTCAAGGTTGATATCCCTATTGTCGCCGACTGTAAACATGCCCTCACCGCCATGAACAACTGGTTCAACACCGCCAGTGATTTCAACCGGGATCAGGTGGCAGCAAGCCATGAAACATGGCGCGCAACTATTGACGAGTGGACGAAAAAGCACCCCATGGCATATATTGACGAAGGGGAAATCATCAAGCCCCAATATGTCATCCAGAAGCTGGACGAACTCACCCATGGTGATGCCATTATCACCACCGAGGTTGGCCAGAATCAGATGTGGGCCGCCCAGTTTTATAAATTTAATAAACCGCGACAGTGGGCCACCTCCGGCGGACTCGGCACCATGGGTTATGGTCTGCCCGCTGCCATTGGCGCCAAGATGGCATTTCCCGAAAAAACTGTTATCGATGTGGCAGGCGATGGCTCCATCCAGATGAATATTCAGGAACTGGCCACGGCCAAACAGTATCACTGTCCGGTCAAGGTTGCCATCCTCAACAATAATTACCTGGGGATGGTACGGCAGTGGCAGGAACTTTTCTACAATAAACGCTACGCCGGAACCGTCATGGAGGTTACCCCTGACTTTGTGCTGCTGGCTCAGGCATACGGCGCGGTCGGGTTACGGGCCACCAAGAAAAGCGAGGTGGAGGCGGTGATCAAAGAGGCCCTGGCCACGGATAATACCGTGATCATGGACTTTGCCATTGCCCGGGAAGAATGCGTTTTTCCGATGGTGCCGGCAGGAAAGGCCACCACCGAGATGCTTCTGGTCTAAGCCCCGATCCGGCGCCTTATTTATTAAAAGAGTCAGGGAACCCCACTCCCTTAGAGATCTCCTTTGCACAGGATAAACAGATGAAACATACAATTTCCGTACTTCTTCAAAATAAGCCGGGAGTTCTTTCCAGGGTTACTGGTCTATTCAGCGGCCGCGGCTTTAACATTGAGAGCCTCAGTGTCGCCGAGACCCTGGAACCAACCATCTCCTGCCTGACTCTCGTCACCCGCGGTGACGAGGCCATTATTGAGCAGATAACCAAACAGCTGCATAAAC
>CAITDH010000195.1 GCA_903891045.1 uncultured Desulfobulbaceae bacterium
GAATCAGCCACGGAAAGCACCTTTAATTTGACATAAAGTGTGGCCTTCATTATATGAAAGAGAGAAGCAACTTTCCAACTCTTTTTCCTGAGCATAAATTCAAGCTGCCAACAACTCAAGACAGACGATGACAAAAGTAATAGCCATGGCCGGAAAAGGCGGAACCGGCAAGACAACCACATCCGCCCTGTTAACCCGACACCTCCTGCAGAAAAAAATGACCCCTCTGCTCCTGGTCGATGCAGACGCCAACGCCAACCTCAACGAACTGCTCGGTGTAGAGGTGGGCCTCACCCTGGGCAAGATCAGGAAAGAGCTGAAGGGAGAACTGCCTCCCAACATGAGCCGTGATCAGTTCATGGAGCTGAAAATCCACCAGGCACTGATCGAGGAAATCGGTTTTGACCTCCTGGTCATGGGCCAACCGGACGGTCCTGGCTGTTACTGCGCCGCCAACCAGTATCTGGCCATGACCATGGACAAACTGGCGGCAAATTATCGCTATATCATTGTCGATAATGAGGCCGGAATGGAACACCTGAGCCGAATGAACCTGCGCACCATCGACTATCTGTTTATCACCTCCGATCCTTCAGCCCGAGGCATCCTGACCGCCAAGCGTATATCAGATATCACCATCCCCTTGAAACTGGACGTCAAAAATCAGTACCTGCTGATCAATCGCGCGCCTCAACCTGTGCCCAGTCTGCTCCAGGAAAAGATCAATGCGGCCGTCGCGGAAACAGGCATGACCCTGGGCGGCATCATCCCAACCAGCAATGACTTGATCAATCAGGAACTAAGCGGTGAGTCCTATCTCAAGCTGGGTGATGACACCGAGATCATTCAAACCGTCACCGCTCTTTTTGATACCATCTTTGGCAATGAAGAATAGACTATGACCGAAGCCGCCGCCTTCCAAACCGCCATGATCGAAATAATCAAGGTCGGCAAGAGCTACCCGCCAAATGTGACGGCATTGACCGACATCTCGGTCTCCATTGCCAGTGGTGAGATATTCTTCCTGATCGGCAGGAGCGGCGCCGGCAAGACCACTCTGCTCAAATTGCTCTGTAACATGGAAAAGCCCACCAATGGTTTAATCGAGGTCGCGGGCATGAACATCCACCAGGTCACCGGCAACAAACTGGCAAAACTACGGCAAAGAGTGGGAATGGCCTACCAGGATTTCCGACTCCTTACCGACCGGACAGTGGCAGAGAACATCGCCATTTCCATGGAGGTCTCCTACAAAAAACCCCAGATTATCCACAACCGGGTTAGGAACCTGCTGGCCCAATTACAGCTCGAAGACAAACACGACATCCTGACCGGCGACCTTTCCCGCGGGGAACAACAACGCGTGGCTATAGCCAGGGCAGTTGCCAATTCTCCTGCCCTGATCTTAGTTGATGAACCAACCGGCAACCTCGATGCAACCAGTACCGAACAGGTCATGGAGCTGTTGATCAGATGCAGAAATTCCGGCGCGACCATCGTCATCGCCACGCATGACGAAGCCCTCTACCGGCACTCTACCCATCGGATCATGAAGCTCCATAACGGAAGATTAGACTCACTGACCCGAGGTGACGGCCAGGGACGGCCTAATACCGCAGAAGCCACGGACGACACAGAAGCAACTGACGGGAGCGACGACGAAATATGAATTTCTGGTTTTCCATCTTCCGCCAGACAGGACGCAACCTGCGACAGACTTGGACCACCCAGTTCATGACCTGCCTGACCGTCAGTCTGTCTGTGCTTATTTTTTCTTTTTTTTATCTGATCTATCTCAACATTCTGAGCGCCGGCGACAAGGTAACCGACGACCTGCGCCTTGTCGTCTATCTGGATGAAGAGCCAGGACCCGAGATGCAGGAACAACTTCGTCTCAAGATCAGCCAGTTCGACCAGGTTCAGGAAATAAAATTCATCTCAAGAGAAGAGGCCTACTCCCGTTTTGCCGAACAGCTTGGCGATAACCATGACGTCCTCACGGATATGCCCACCGACTTCCTGCCCGCCTCAATCGAAGTGATTCCCTTGAAAACCCTGCGCAGTCTCAGCCAGATCAAACTCTTTTCCGAATACCTGGCCACACTGCCTGGCAGCCAGAAGGTACAATACGGCCAGAATTGGGTGGAGCGTTTCTACTATTTCACCCAACTGCTCTCCATTGTCGTCCTCCTCAGCGGTGTCCTGCTCATCCTGACCGCCACCTTCATGGTTGCCTCCACCATCCGCCTGACTATCTTCGCCAGACAGGAAGAGCTGGAACTCCTGAAGCTGGTTGGCGCCACCAACAACTACATCCGCACCCCCTTTCTCCTGGAAGGAATACTTCAGGGCCTCATTGGTTCACTCTTGGGACTGACCTCGCTCTATATCCTCTTCCAATGGATAACACGCCATTTCTCTGGTGCAGGCTTTCTTGACCTCTTTACCTTTACCTTTTTTCCACCAGGGATCATCGCAACCATTATTCTTTCATCCATCGTCCTCTGCACCGCAGGCAGCTATACCTCCATGCAGAAATTCCTGCGCATCTAATCCCCTGTTCTCAGTCAAGATGGAAATAAGCCAAGCGGTCAATACCTGTCTCTCCGTCACCAGGGCCTTCTTTCTAGGGAAGAGATCTTTTTTTTATCCTTCTGTCTTCAGCCTTATGCTTCTGGGCCTGTTCCCGGTGCAAGGAGCCAATGCCGCAGACTGGAAGGCCGAAAAACAATCTATCGAACACAAGATTGAAAGCCAGAGTATCACCATCAATCAATTGCAGCAAGGCCTCAAGATCCAGCAGGAACAAGCCCTGGAAACCATAGCACAAGAGAGAGACCTGCTGGCCGAACTTGAAGTTCTTGATGCGCGGCTCCAGGAAAAACTTGCCAAACTGCGCACCCTGGAGAATTCCATAGCCACCCAGCAGGAACTGATCAGCACCAAAGAACAGGAAATACGCGACATCCAGATTGACAAGCAAAAGGCCCAGACGCACCTGCAAAAAAGGATCATGGCCTACTACAAGACGGGCAGAATCGGGGTAATCAATGTCGCCTTTTCCGCTGAGACCTTGCCGAAGCTGCTCAGTGTCCACGACTCTTTCAACACCTTGATCCAGTATGACCAAAACCTCCTGCAGCAATACCGGCAAACCATAGAAGGATTAGAACAGACCAAAAAGGCCCTGACCCTGGAGAAAACCCTGCTCGACACCTTTATGAAACAGACCAGTCAAGAAAAAGAAGATATCGAGCAGACCAGACAAGAAAAAAATGAGCTGCTTGCCCAGATCCGCACCCAGACAAAGCTCCATGAACAGGCGGCACAAGAGATCAAGAAGGCGGCTAACAACTTATCGGCCCAGGTTACAACCATGAAACAGAAAAGGGAACTCCTCAGTCAGGGCTTTCTCCTGAATAAGGGCAAACTGCCGGCCCCGGTGAGCGGAAAAGTAATCTCCCTTTATGGACAACCAACAAAAAACAAAATGAGAGTTGAGAACATCTCAACCGGCATTGCCATTGAGGCCCCTGATGGCACAAAGGTCAAGGCGATATTTAATGGCACTATCCACTACGCTGGCTACCTGCGGGGCTACGGCAACACCATCATCATCGACCATGGTTTCCAATATTACACAATTATCTCCAGGGCAGAAAAACTCCTGAAAGAAGAGGGGAACACCGTTATAGCGGGAGAGGACATTGCTGTTATGGGTGAGACCGCCACCCTGGTGGAAGAAGGATTATATTTTGAAATCCGGCATGACACCGAGACACTCGATCCGCTACTCTGGCTGGACAAAAATAAACTTTCTGCCCCCTGACACAGGACCTTTGGATGATTATTATTACTAAAATATAAAGTGCCTCTATAGGAAACTCAGCTATCACCTTCCTGGACTCCCAGCTATGCGGGA
>CAITDH010000196.1 GCA_903891045.1 uncultured Desulfobulbaceae bacterium
CTCTATGTCGCCACTGACCACTGTACACAAGGAGGATGAAAGGTTATGACCAACAACCACGGCCTGAGGGCCACCCACCACTACCCCACAATCTGGCAGACACCCCTTCAGATCCCGGATCAACTGTTCCACCCGATCAGAGTTCCAGACAGCCACCGAAAAAAAGATATAATCAGGACTTCCCTGGCTGAGACGCAACAGCGTTTCATAATAGGAATCATTGATAGTTAGCTGACACAGCTCAATTTTCACATCCAGACAATTCTTCTCCAGCTCATTACGGACATGAAACAAGGCCAAACAGGAATGGGTAAAACGGGCATTGAGGGCCACAATCTTGATCTGCATTTTAACCTTTCTGGCAATCACCGAACCAACAACAACCAGCCTGATCACAGGCAACAACACCAGTTGCATAACAGGGGGTATTTCCTTCCTTGCCCTGAATTGCCCTGATCAAATCTGCTTTGACCATTTTGGCACCATTGATCCCCATTTCCTTTGCCATTTTTTTGATTTCTTTAACAGTCATGCCGATATCCTCCTCGCTAAAATGTTGTGAATCTTCTCTATTACACCGATATTGCCCTCATTATAAAATCACCATAACACCTGAGGCTCTTGCAAAATGAGCATCATGACGACGAGTTAAGGCCACAGCCATCTTCCTGGCCTGTCACTGACAGCCCAAGAACGTTCATCTCTGATTTTTGTCCGTTTTTTTTATGAATATTTCGCCTTTTTGGGCGCACCTCTCCTCCTGTGGGGAGCCTTTATGATCTCTGACAACTATACGAGCAAGCGCTGAAGCTGATCTGCAAACAGCACAATGACACCAAACATCAGATGCAGAGTGACTTTGCTGTGCCCCTTGACCATGACATTGTGGGCACCGAAGTCTTCTTTGAGCCGACTGTTGGCACGTTCCGCACCTGACCGAATTTTGTAGCGTTCGGCTTCGTGAGGTGCCATTGGAATGACCTCCTTACCCCGACCATTTCGATCCGTGATCGGGACATGCCCCAATTCCCGGCTGGTCTGCTCAATCAGTTTTGCATCGTAGGCAGCATCCATCAGATCGTAGAGATATGTCACCTTCCTGCTGGTCATTTTTATCAACGGAATGGCAACCTGGCTATCATGCAGTGATGCAGAGGTTACAAGGGCACTGATCGGCAGACCCGCATCGTTTGTGTCAAGATGCAGCTTGTAGCCGTTCCATGACGTTTTGTACCCCTTGGCGTTCTTCTTGGTGCCTCGGTCACAAACGGTAGGCAGATCCCGAATGGCTTCCTCCGCAGATTGATGAACCTGACGATCAAGCCGCTTCTCCTCGACAGGTTCTCGTTGTTCACCTTTGGCCAGCCGTCCCCTCTTGCGAGGCTTCTTTGGCTCTTTGGCTTTTTTCTTAGCTGGTTTCTCACGCCCAACAATGGCTGTTGAATCCCGGCTGATGTGCCCGACCAGATCCTCGGAAAGATATTGGTCTACCAGTGCGTCATGAACCAGAGTACCAAGACCGGAGGTAGAAAATTCGGTAAAAGCCCGCGAGAATGTGGATTCCGAGGGGATGCTTCCGGATGTCATGAATCCACATATGCGGCGCAGATTCTCTGTCGATTTCAAGGCACGGATCAAATCAATGGTCGTCGGATGACGATATAATGTCTTGGCGACAAAGGCCCGGGCTATACTTTGCCGGTCGAGAGGGTTGCGACCGGGCCATCGATAGTTCGCGACGTTCCTTGGTACATGCCGTTCAACCTGGACAATCTCAAGAATTGACACCAGACGCTCCTCTTGCGCGGTAAGTGGTGTTTTTAAACATCGGTTAAGATGGGGAAACAAACTTTGTTGGACACGCCCAATCAACCATGATATCTTTTCTGTGAGTTTCATGACATCCTCCTTGCTTTTGTTTTGCTGGATACAAAACCATATCAAGAAATGTCTTGAAACTAAATTGTTTCAATATGTTATATAAAAATCTTCAGCTATCGAAATTCTCTCGTCATTTTGCAAGAGGCTCTTATGTGACCCATGCTCAAGGCGCGGCCCTGGCCTTGTCACACCGGATTGCGGTAATGGATAGCGGCAGGATTGTCCAGGTGGATGTCCCTGAACGGTTGTATGGATTTCCCAATAGTCGTTTTGTCGCTGATTTTATTGGGAAATGCAATATTTTGGAAGGACGTGTTCGAGAACAGCTGGGAGACAGTGTTACTGTGGAGCTGGATGGGCTTGGCCC
>CAITDH010000197.1 GCA_903891045.1 uncultured Desulfobulbaceae bacterium
ATCTTCAGCAAATTTAGCTGAGAATTGTATAGAGGCATTTTTACCAATCGACAAAACGCCATTCAAGCTCTCTTTTTTCATAATTGAACAGTAAACGACATCCAACCATTGACAATTCCTTTGTAATGGATAAAATGAATGAATCACCATTCAATATCAAATATTCTATTTTTGATTTTTCTTCCCAACCATTTAAACTTTTTATTATTTTTAATGAAAGCAGCAGATAAACATTCCAAAATCATTTATGCGGCCACCAAGGTTTTTGCAAAAAAAGGTTTCTTCAATGCAAGAATATCCGATATTGCCAAAGAAGCCAAGGTTGCAGACGGGACTATTTACCTTTACTTCAACAATAAATTCGACATCCTGATTTCTGTCTTTGAAGAAGAAATTGGTGGCCTGATAAAACAGGTCACCCTCTCCTTGGCCATGGAACCAGATCCCAGAAAACAACTGGAAATTTTTGCCACAACACACCTGACGATGATGAAAAAAAACAAAAATCTGGCCGAGGTTATCCAGATCGAATTACGCCAGAGTACCAAAGTCATAAAAGAATATAGAAACAACAAGTTTTGCGAATACATTGATATTATTTCTACCATTATCAAAACTGGCCAGGCGCAAGGCATCTATCGTGCAGATATCAAGCCAGGGATTGCCAAACGTGCCTTCTTCGGAGCGCTTGATGAGATCTCACGAGTTTGGAGCACCTCCCTGGAAACTGAATACACTGTTGAAGAAACCATCAGCCAGATCATGGGTATCTTCCTCGCCGGGATACTCGTCACGGAGAAACAACCCCAATAGCAAATCCTGCTTCACACGACAGAGCGACAAACCAGCCCCCTATGAAATTATTCGTTTTACTTATTGGCATGGTGCTGATTTTTGAGGGGCTTCCTTATGTGGCCGCACCGGAAATCATGCAGGCATGGTTGAAAAAACTCAGCGAAACCCGTCCGGAGCAACTGCGGATTATGGGACTTGTAGCTATGGCCTCAGGGATTCTCCTCTGCTGGATAATCCAGAGGTAACAAGTTGCCTTAATCCCAATATCAAAAATCATATCATCAAAAGGCGACCAGCAGCAGGACATTCAGGCCGCCGATCAGAAAACCAAGGATTGCGCCAAAGAGATTAATATACTTGAACTGTTCCTCCATAATAGAGAGGAGCAGTCGCTCCAGCCGCATCAGATCCAGGGAATCCACTTTTTCTTTCACAATCTGTTTCAGATTCAGGGACGCCACCAGCCCCGGCACTTCAGCGGCCAACATAGCAGAAGCCATTTTCTGAATCGACTGATAGAGACCATCCCGCACCCCGGCAGGAAGCAGAGCGGCAAGACGCCCGACAGGCCGACCGAGAAGCCCCTGCAACAGGGTCTGGGTCATAAAGTTCAGATTCTTTCTGGTCTCTTCTGAGCGCAGGATGGAAAGAGCCTCCTCCTTGATCCAAATCTTACCCCTTTGCACCCCGGCATCTCCCATGAGATCCCACAGCACCTCACCCAAGGCCAACCCACCGCCCTCCATATGGGTTTCCAGATTATCCCGGATCATAGAAGCCACAGCCGTAGTCGTTTCCGGCTCACGGAAGAAGGCCGCAAGCTGCAGACTCACCTGCGAGCAGAACCGCTCCACCTTGTCCCCCTGCCCTTCATTCGCCATTTTGACCATGGGGGTGGCCAGAAATGCCTGACTCCTTTCCTTTAGGATGGTAGACACCCGCTGCTGTACCTCCTCGTTCTGCAGCCAGCCGACAATCTCTCCCTCTTTGTTAATCAGATATTCACGGACCTTTTTCTCCACGGTCTCCATGCTGAGAAAGGTCTTAACCATACCGGCCATGGGGCCCATGGAAGCGATGAAATGCTCCACTCCCGCCCGAACTCCTTTCACAATTTTATCCCGAATCTCGGGCTCGTTTATGACCACTGCAAACCGGCCCAGAAACGCCGGAGTCTGTTCTTCGATGATATCGACAATAAACCGCTGCAAAGACTCGGGGAGGATGTCGGCAAGGGACTTCTCCTGCTTGAGAACCCCGTAAACCTTCTGCTGAACAAAGGTCTCGAGCCATTGTTCCATGGCCGGACTTGCCAACATTCGGGCTATATTTTTCTCGATAAAGGCATATCCCCCTTCCCGTTCTCTGCCGGGAAAGATCACGGCAAGACGCGTGGCAAGAAGACGCTCAAGCTGCTGATCAACGGCTGTTTCCATAATTACCGCAAAAACGGACGAGGCCACAAAGGTATGAATCCCCTCCTGGGCCTGATGGGTGAGGGCCTTGACCGCAACATCAAAATAGATCTGATATCCTTTGGGGATCAGGCCTGGCAACGGACCAAGATCTTGTTGCAACAAGGCGCTGCCCCGGCTTTCTATCAATCCGTAAAGATGAGTTTGAAACGCTTCATTGGCCAGGGCCTGACCGATTTCCTTACTGGTCAGGAGATGTTCCCCCACCATCTCGCCCATGTTGATTGCCAGATCATCGCGTTTCGAAGGGATAACCCCTGGCGTAAAAGGGACCCGGATGCCAAAAATCCGCCAGGCACGCAGGGGGCGAAAGAGCATTTTGATGGCAACCATATTGGTCAGATAGCCAATAAAGGCCCCTACCACTGGCGGCGATGCATAATTCAGGGCAACAAGCAGATCAGCAGTTGCTATTAACATGATTTACAATCTCCAATGGATGAGTAACTATTATTCCGGCTTGGCTTTCTTCCAGTTCCTGGCGCTCCCGAAATCCCCAGAGGACACCCATGGTCAACATTCCTGCCCTATTTCCAGTCTGCATATCGGTGGCGGTATCCCCCACATAGAGGATCTGCTGAGGTTGTAGCCGCATCTGATCGGCAATCTCCATAGCCCCGGCCGGATCAGGTTTTTTGGGCACACTCTCACGCTGCCCAAAGACAAAGTCAAAGACATCGGCAGCGAAAAACCGCTGGACGCAGAGCTGGGTAAAGGCGTGCGGCTTATTGGACAGGACACCCAATTGCAATCCGGCCTGCCGTAACTGCTGAAGCATCTCTATAATCCCAGCATAAGGCCTGCTCTTAACATCCCAGCCCTGCCCATATAATTGCAAAAAGGTATCCATACAGGCGGCGATCTCAGGCTGAGAACGATTTTTCTCCGGGACAATGCGCTCGATCAGGGTCATAAGACCATCACCGACAAAATAACGATAGGCGGCAGGCGAATGGCCGGGAAACCCGAAATGAGCCAAGGTCGCATTGGCGGCATCAACCAGATCCTCAAGGGTATCCAGCAAGGTGCCGTCAAGGTCAAAGATTACCCCACGAATATCCATACAAAAGTTAAGCTGAAAGTATTGGGTTAAAAATTGATTCTCTTATTCTCTTACCGATAAGCAAGATCAAGATCTGCGTTTATCGGCAAGAATCCAGAAATAATAACAACCGTCATTCTATCCGCAGACCGGGAATGACCAAGTTCCGCCTCATCCATACATGAATAAAAAGATCAAATAACGGCAGAAATCTTGGAAAAATCAGCACAACGAACAAATAGTAACATCATGATATTATGAAAGGAAACCCTTTCTTTCCCATATCAACCGTAGTTATGGCAAGACAATCGTAGGAGAACCGGCCGTGTTGATAAGCCACCTTTCCCCGTTTGGCAACCCGCCACACGCCCGCCTGGAAGACACCATCGTTTTCAATCTTCTCCAGCAGCCCGACCGCAGCATCCAGGCTCTGCGCCAGGCTAGCATTTTGGGTGAGCGCAATATGCTTGATCCCAGGAGCGCCGACCAAGGTTACCGGCTCGACAATCAGGTGCGAGAGATCACTGACCGGCAATGACTCCAGGGTTGGCCTGGCCTGGAGCCGGATCATCCTGGCCCGGCTATCCGGCCCAACCGTTTCCTTGGTCGAACTGATGAGATCGAGCAGATGGTCGCGGATTTCGTTCAATCCCTTGGCTGTTCTCAATCCTTCCACGCCAGGATAGACGGTCAGGGCCTTGGCCAGCAGAGAGACCTCGCGCAGGTAATGATTGCGCTGATTATCAGGCACTAGATACATGGCAATGATGGAGACCGGGATTCCATCGGGCGCACCGTAATTGATACCCTGCGGACTCCAGCCGACAACACAGACCAGGTCTTCATCGAAGGGTACCCTGGCATCAGGGCAGGCCCACCCCATGCCAAGCGAGGTCTGGCTTGTCTGTTCCTTGGCCAGGATCAGCCCAGCCACATCAGTTCCTGCCGGCAGCGACGGAATCGCCTCAATAATATGGGCGAGAAACTGGAGGGCATCCATCTTGTCGTTGTCGGGCAGCTCAATCAAGCGCCCTTCCTGTAAAGCATCCAGCAAGCTATCCATCGTTATTCACCTCCATAGCGATTATAAAACCACGTTTTTACATAATGAGTCAGGACGGCATAACAAAGTAGAAATGATGCGATCCACAGCCAGTACACAGGCGGTAACGGCACCATGCTCAGTCCTTTCGCAAATGGCGAATACGGGAGCCACACGGCAGCGGCCATGATAACGAGCGTGGTCAGCGTCATATGCAAAGAGGCATTGCTGCCAAAAAAGGGAATCCGTCTGGTCCTGATGATATGGACGATCAAGGTCTGGGTCAGCAGAGATTCCACAAACCATCCAGTCTGGAAGAGCTGGGCCAAGCCCACTTTGGAAGCCTCCGAGGTGTTGGGATCGTTAAAAAGGTGGCAACCAAAGAAATAC
>CAITDH010000198.1 GCA_903891045.1 uncultured Desulfobulbaceae bacterium
AAACCACTTCCTCAACCAGGCATGAGACTCGGAATCAAGGAGTTCCAGAATCTCTTCCGCCGTAACCGGATGGCCGGAATTGAACTGGTGTTGGCTTTCAGTTTATTTGAGTTAAAAAGGGCATAAAATTTTCAGAAAAGGTTGACAAGCAGGAATGAATTATCGGATTAAATGGGCCTCTGTTTGAGGCCCATTTAATTTTCCAAAGGGAAAAGCAGCCAACGCTTAGCAGGCAACCGCTGTTTTTCCCACTGACCGGGGCTTTTGTAAGGAAACCCCAGAAAGGTGACACTATGATAATATCTATTCAGGTTGATATCAACCTTCTTTCGAATCTGCAAAAAGACTACCCTTGGCCCAAACCAGACCATTGCCCAAATTGCAACAATCCAAAGTTATGGGGGCACGGGTTTGTGGATGCTCTCCTTGATTGTGAAAAATTTCCAGTACCCCTTAAGCGATATCGTTGTCCCAATTGCGGCTGTGTGATCAAACTCAAGCCGAAAGGGTATTTCAACCGGTTTCGTGCCACGATTGACACTATTCGAAAAAGCATCACCTCTCTTGCGACCTCGGGAAAGTACATATCCGGCATTGCCTACCAGCGTCAATATCACTGGTTTACCGCGCTGATACGACACGCGACAGCCAGATATACACTGTCTCCCAATCTGATACAGGTATTTGAAAAACTGATTGCAGGCGGTAAAATTCCGGTCTGCCGAACAATTTAACCTGAAAACAAAATCAATTTTTTACTACCCCACCGAAGGGTTTTCTCGACTGAAATTTTGGCCTGTTTTACAAGGGGGACGCTTGGATATTTCCAGGCCAGAAACCCAAATAACAGGAGAAGTTCAAAATGGCACCCGACGAAAAACAGGAAATCGCAACCTTTCGCTTTGTCGTTATCGGCGATATGGTAGCCAGCAACCTCAATCACGGGGAACAAGAAATGCTCATTCGCCAGAAAGCCTTGCGCAAATGGCAGATTCCGTTCTCCGTGAGGACCCATATCGGCAGAAGCACCATTTTGCGATGGATCAAGCTTTACAAAAACAGCGGCAATAAAATCGAATCTCTTTTTCCCGATGAGCGAAATGACAGGGGAAAGACAAGGGCTATCGATGATGAAACGGCTCAGAATCTTATCCAGTTGAGAAAGGATAAGCCCAAGTCGCCGGTTCATGAACTGATTGAAACCCTCAGACAGAGAAACCTCATCACCCCAGGTACACATCTGAGCCCAACAACCGTTTACAGGTTTTTGCACCAGCGGCAATTGATGCACGGTGTTTGCTCGGCTCCCACGGACCGGCGCAAATTTGAAGCAGATCTTCCCAACGATCTCTGGCAAAGTGATGTCATGCATGGTCCCCAGGTACAACATGAAGATAAGCTCAGAAAAACCTATCTGATAGCCTTCATAGATGACCATTCCAGACTGATCCCGCATGCGGCGTTTTTTTTCTCCGAAGGGGTTCAAAGCTATCTCAGCGCTTTGGAGCATGCACTGATCACAAGGGGGCTTCCCAGAAAACTCTATGTCGATAATGGCTCGGCATTTCGATCCCATCATCTGGAGCTGGTTACCTCATCCATTGGCATTGCCCTGATCCATGCAACCCCATACATGCCCCAGGGTAAGGGAAAAATTGAGAGATTCTTCAGAACCGTCCGTTCCGGATTTCTCCTTGATGCACCTAAAACTAATATCGATGCAATAAATGCCGCCTTTGCCACCTGGCTTCAGCAAAACTATCACCAGCGAAAACATAGCGCTACCGGACAAACTCCATTTGATCGCTTCACCGCACATCTACATTGCCTGAAATTGGCGCCCAATAATCTCAAAGATCACTTCAGAGCGAGGGCCAGAAGGCGCGTGGCAAAGGATCGCACTGTCACGTTAGATGGCAGGCTCTACGAAGCTCCGGTATCCTTAATCGGTCAACAGGTTGAGATCTTCTTTCATCCCCAGGACCCAGAGTGTGTTGAAATCAGATTTCAGCAGCAATCTTACGGCATCCTTCGCCTGGTCAATCTTGCAGTCAATTGCCGTGTTAAACGCGATAGAAACTCTCAAATTCAAATCAATACCCCCTGCTCAAGCGGGAAACTATTCTAAAGGAGATATGCCATGAATACTTATCGCGCCTTCTTCGGCCTTCAACAAGACCC
>CAITDH010000199.1 GCA_903891045.1 uncultured Desulfobulbaceae bacterium
ATTAGGAGTTCAACGATGCTTTTCAGGTTGGGATTGGCACTCTTGCCCAGGGCATTGCGCAAACGCTCCGTCTCCTCGACTGTGAGATAGCGCTCCCTCGCATTGTTGGCATCATGGACTTTGATTCCGATGGCTGGATTTACTGTGATACCGGGGACCTCCCACTTGATTGCCAAATTGAGTATGGCCCTGAGGAGAAACAGAGCTTGATTCGCCGTCCCCATGGCGTAACCCTTGGCTTTGATTGAGAAAATAGGGTTTACTGAAATGCTACAGTACGGCTATTCGGAAGAATGCTCAGACTCACAACAACTCAATTTAAGACTTACCCCCTTCCCTGTCGGCAAATCCGCTGGCATGCAAAGAAACTCGACACCCTGAACGACCTCATGCCTGTGACGGATTTAGCAGGCTGGGAAAGGGAAAGAGGCTATTTCCTGTTATCAGGCTACCAGTTATTATTGTCGGAATAGTTTACAGTGCGGTTTTTCAGGGTATCAAGATCAGACAATAAGATATGAAATAACAACAAGATGTAGTGTTGGTGTAATTGTTGCATGAAATTTTGGATCAATAAACATGCATCATATGGTGCATTTTAATAAAAGTGTAAATGGAGGAGAAATCATGAGGAAGAAGCTTTTTGCAGGATTTGCTGTTGGTGTGTTTTTTGTAACCGGAGCAGCATATGCTGTTCCTTTTGACGGTACAGAGGTCAATCTTGAAGGGTCTGCACAACTAACAAGCGGCCCTTTGCTCCTTAATAATGCTGAAGGTCAAGCTGGTGCAGCGTGGGCAGTCAATCCAATTGACACAATGAATTCGTTTTCTACAACATTTAGTTTCGACCTCAAAAATCAACACACTTTTTATGACTCTAATACTTCATTATCTTATCATTATAACCCTAATACTTCCACATCTTTTGAGTTACCAATGGCAGATGGAGTTGCTTTTGTTTTGCAAAGCACTTCAAACACTGCTTTAGGAAATGGGGGTGCGAGTATCGGAGCAGGAGGTCTTACTAACGTAGTTGGTTCTGCCGTGCAAACTTGGTACAATAACCGTTTGGGACTTTTTCAGGGCGATCCTAGCATTATGACCAATCCTATTAATCCAGCTCCATTTGACATGGGTATGTCTGGCGAAGTAACTGGAATCGAAACCGTATCGTATGACGCATTAACCCATATTTTATCCATGACAGGCGATGTGAACGGTAATCATGTGTCGGATAATCTGAATATTGACCTATCGTCTTTTGGTTCAACTATGTACGTAGGCTTTACCGGAGGAACCGGACTTGGTTCTGCGTACCAAGAGATAACTGATTGGAATGGAATAAAGACATCTCCAGCCCCAGTCCCCGAGCCAGCCACCATGCTTCTCATGGGCACTGGTATAGCTGGACTCATCGCAGCACGCAGGAAGAAGAAAGCATAATATCTTCTTTCAGCATAAGTAGCCTCAAGACAGGATCATTCATTGGCTCTGCCTTTTTTGTTCTCAAGACCAACCATTTACATTGACAGAAGACCCAATCTATATTCGAGATTCATTAAATTGGAAGAGGGGGGTGATATTTGAGAAACAAAATTGTAGTTAGTGTTCTATTCAGCGGCATGGTGTCGCTGAGCGCAATTGTTAAGGGAGGACTGAAAAATGGAAAAAAAATTGGTAAAGTTTTTTGCACTGTCAGTTGTAATATTCCTGGGCAGTACCGCAAGAGCAGAGACAATCAACACCTATAACGGTGCGATCACAGTTACGCCAGGAACCGTCTCATATGGGGAGGTTGGCACACTCCTGAATGCCACGGATATGGGGAATCTTGGCTATAGTACCTCTTGGCATGCCCCTAGTTTTCCAGGAGAAACTGCAGCAGTACAAGCCGCAGGCAGCACCTTAGATCACTGGTGGGTGCAAGGCGCACGCAACGAGATCAAATGGAGCCTGAACACAGCCGTGTCAGCGATTATAGCTTTTCCAGGCAACGACCACGGCCCACTTCCTATGGAGAACATGGAGTACATGATGTGGGGCTCCAACGACATGAACAACTGGTCCGTTGGGAGCCTTACTGCAATATACCATGACGGACTAGACTCCACCCACCAAAATTTACAAGACTGGTACGCCACTCGGTGGGATTTCAGTCAAAACTATCAATATTTCAAGACTGTTGGAACATCTGGTGTCGTGACTGGTTGGACTGATCACGACCCCGAGATGGATGGCATTGCAGCAGCAGCCCCAGTCCCCGAGCCAGCCACCATGCTCCTCATGGGCACTGGTATAGCTGGACTCATCGCCGCACGCAGGAAAAAGAAAGCTTAATATCCATTTCAGCATAGCAGACATACCAAGGCAGGGTCATTCATTTGGCTCTGCCTTTTTTTATTCTCAACCGTACTCCACCCCCGTAGACGTTCCTTGGACTTGTCAGCGGGTTTCTATGTTATTTCTGCGGCCACTTCTATGGTCAATGACTTTTTTAGGTGGTGGCATGTTTTTTGCTAGATATCCTTTCATAAGAAAGAAAGGAGAATAAGATGACCGCAAGAGAAGCAATCAGAATCCTGATGGAGAGCCCCTTCTATTTCAATATGGAGATTATGAATCGGCTCGTTCTCGTGAAGGAGTATTGTTTAAACTACTCTGCTGCTGCCAGCCGTTGATCCCATCCTTGTCAATGCAGTTAAGAAGACAGGTAGAGGCCAATTGTACGGCATCGATATCGCATCCCTGCCGCCTTTGACGGTACACTGATACCAGCAATACTCATCCTTGGTTAGTCAATATAAAAAAAGGCAGAGCCAAATGAATGACCCTGCCTTCGGTGTTCTTCACGGCATACTTGTAGTGCCACCCACGCTATGCCTTGCGGCACAACCGGCCAAAGGCACCGGGAATGGTCCCAGATGACCAGAAGGCCCGGCCCTGCTTGTAATCCACAAACCAGTATCCGCCAGGTTTCCGTTTGGCCGCCACAAAGATAAAAGGCTGCTCCCGGGAAAAGCATGGATGCAGATAGAGCCCCTTCGCGTTCATTTCCGGCTCCATGAGTGACAGGGCCTCTTCCATGGTTGGCAATCGCCAGTCATGGAATCCGGCAAATCCTTCACTATTCAGCTTCTCGATATTGCGCTGCATAGTCCGATTGGAGGCGATATCAATCCCGGCCCGCTGCCACATGACCCCAGTCCGCTCGTCTGTTACAGTGAGCCCATCACCATTATCCACCAGCGCGTTGTCAAATCTCCCCAGAGGATTGAAGACAGAATCGAAAAAATTTCCCTTTTTAATCAGGGGCTCAATCTGATCGTCATTAATCATGGCAGGCTCTGTCGGCAAAACACATCGCTCGCCGGTAAAGGGTTGAACATCCCCCAAGGGAAGAGTTCCCATATCCTCAACCACCTTGACCACATACACCGGTTTGACATAGGCATCACCTTCGGCCTCAACGACATTATTGATCAGCCACTCCTTGATAACGCCATTAATCGCATAGCTTTTCTCGAAGGCTGAGGAACTTCCCTGCTGGCGCACACACTCCTTGACCATCTCGACCGGAACGCCTATCTCAGCCAGGATCCGGGCATGTTTTATCCCCCGTTCCATCAGACAGAGTTTGGGTTCCTGGCCCCAGTTATCAATAAAGAAATAACAGATCCGCTCACTGTTATTGCGTACCCTTTCCCGTCCGCCCCAAGACTCGTAGGTTCCGAAACTCAGGTCAGGGGTCATTCCCCAGTCAATGGTCTTGATTGTCGAATCACTCATCGAAAGCCTTTGAAACATACCCATAGCGACCTCCTCCTATTTATGGCTGCAAAAACTGACAGCCGGATACAACACCGATGACACACCAGAAAGTGAGATAAACAACAAAGTCTTTTTGCTTTCTCTCTTCCTGGTGTATTCTGTAACGCAACGGACCAGGTGTTTAGGCTGAAGACCGAAGGCTGAAGGATCTCAATCATCACGCAGCGCCGGGATCAAGCCAGCATAGCGAGAATCCCGGTATTTTGGGATGATCATGCATGCTTTATTCCTAAAAACCTTTAGCCTTAAGCCTCTTAACCTTTTTTATAATTATAGTTCTCATTACTAAAAATGTCCAAGAAAAAAAAAACAATTCCCACCAGCCGAGGATTCGCCCTGCCAACTGGCAGTACCATCCTCAGTAAAGGCATCAATTTTTCAATCTTTGCACGACATGCCCAAGAGGTCACGCTGGTCATTGATATGCCAGAGACCACAAAGATACCCCGACAACAGGCGGAAATCCCCCTGCACCCAGAGGTCAACAGAACAGGTGATCTCTGGCATATCCTGCTCAAAACAGACAGGGACGACCTGAAATACGGCTACCGAATCAAAGGGCCAATGTCTCAAGAAACAAATGGCCTGGTGTACGACGAGCAGATCCTGCTCCTTGACCCCGCAAGCCATATTCATACCCCTCGGGCCTGGGGGGAAAAACCACCTGAGCCGGATGCACCCAAATGCGAAATCATCAAACACGATTTCGACTGGCAGGATGATCAGCCGCTGAATATCCCTCTGGCCAAATCCATCATCTACGAACTCCATGTCCGCGGCTTCACCCGTCACCCAAGCTCAAAAGTAGCCCACCCCGGGACCTACCGCGGCATAATGGAGAAGATCCCTTACCTGCAAGAGTTGGGCATCACGGCTGTGGAATTGATGCCAGTCACCGAATTTGATGAAAACGACAATGTATTCAGAGATCCTGCGAGCGGAAAACTGCTGAAAAATTTCTGGGGCTACAACCCCATATCTTTTTTCGCCTTAAAATCTGGATATGCCGCCGACAAGGCCCAGCACATCAATGAATTCAAGGCCCTGGTGCTGGCTCTGCACCAGGCCGGCATTGAAGTCATCCTCGACATGGTTTTCAATCATACCGGCGAGGGTAAATATAACGGAGTCACCAGCAGTTTCCGGGGAATAGACAACCGCATCTACTATCTGCTTGACCATGAGACCCATAAATATCTGAACTTTTCCGGCTGCGGCAACACCATGAACTGCAATCATCCGGTAGTACGGGATCTGATCAGGGATGCCCTGCGCTACTGGGTCATGGAGATGCACGTTGACGGATTTCGTTTCGACCTCGCCTCCATTCTGGGCCGGGACACCTCAGGGCACCTGCTGGCTAATCCGCCGATGATAGAGATGATTGCCGAAGACCCGGTCCTGCGCGACACCAAGATCATCGCTGAGGCCTGGGACGCCGCCGGGCTCTATCAGGTGGGCACCTTCTCCACCGATGCCCGCTGGGCCGAATGGAACGGCAAGTTCCGTGATGATGTTCGCGCCTTTATGGCCGGCAATGACAATACCGTGGCCAATCTGGCCACCCGGATTGCCGGCAGCTCTGATCTCTACCAGTCCAGTTTGCGCCACCCGTTTAATTCCATCAACTTCCTCACCAGTCACGATGGCTTCACCCTCTCCGACCTGGTCAGTTTTAATGAAAAACATAATGAGGGCAATGGGGAAGAAAACCGTGACGGCGACAACCATAACATTAGCTGGAACAGCGGCACCGAAGGATCCACCCGCAGCAAGACTATCCAGGATCTGCGTTTGCGGCGGATGCGGAGCATGATCCTGATCATGCTGTTTTCTCAGGGAGTCCCCATGATCAACGCCGGCGACGAATTTGCTCATAGCAAAAAAGGAAACAATAACAGTTGGTGTCAGGACAACAATATCAACTGGCTCAACTGGGATCTTGCCGAAAAGAATAACGGGCTGCTCCGTTTTTTCAAACAATGTATCCACCTGCGCACGACCCATTCCATCTTTCATCGGACAAGTTTTTTTTCACCATCAGGAGATACTCTTTGCACCGGAGACCATTCTGAAATCATCTGGCAATCACTCACCCCGTGCCAGAAGGACTGGTCTGCTGAATGTCATACCCTGGCCTTTCTCCTCAGTGGCAGTAGGACAGACAAGGGCCAGAGTAACCACTTTTTTATCATGCTCAACGGTGCCAGAAAAGAAGATGCCATCTTTACCCTGCCGCAAGTCCCTGGCAACAGCACCCAAAGCTGGCATCAGATCATCGATACCAGCCTCGATTCCCCTTATAATTTTCTTGACCGGCAACAGGCCCCGGAAAAATCCCCAAAAACGACAGTCAAGGTGAAGTCTATGGGGGCGATAGTCCTCCAAGCCCGATCAACAAAGACATAATTCCTGAACAAAAAACACAACAAGAGGAAAAGAAAAACTTTGGCAGTGCCTGGTTCATGTGGTAGTGTACAGTGATTATGAGAGTCGAAAACAGTCCTTGTGGCGCTCATTTCATGCATGGTTGAAGAGTGACCGGATCCATGCCGTTCTTATCACGAATAAACGCCAAAATTGTTTTTGAACAACGGCTTAATCATATCGCTCCGATTAATACACAGACATGAGACAGGGCAGATTGCTTTTCCTCGGTGATTCTCTCCTCGCCGATTTTAACTGGCAGGAGCGGATAACTCATTTCGAAGTCCTCAATTTGAGTGTTTTTGGGGAAACAGCACAAGGACTTCTAAACAGGCTGCCATCGATTCAGGAACAAGTCCTTGATCCACACATTATCTTAATCATGACCGGCACCAATAATCTTCTCATG
>CAITDH010000200.1 GCA_903891045.1 uncultured Desulfobulbaceae bacterium
CGGAGATAGGAGATGAGCATATGGAGATACTCGTCGGCCAAACGATCATGATGCAACATGATCTCGGCCATTGCCTCCGGCGCCCCCCAGCCAATTCCTCCAGATTCGTCATTGAGACTCCAGAGGAAACGCCGCATCACAATCCTGGCTGCCTCCATATCCTGATCAGCCAGACGTGGCACGACTTGACCAAAGACGCTAATGGCATGCCAGCGCACCACCTCTTCAGGACGAGACAAGGCGGAAAAAAGAGGATTTACCAGATCTTTCTCTGTATATTTCTGTACTTCTCGACAGATACGATCAAAATCTGTAGAGGCCAGAAGGGTAAGCACCTCCTGTTTGATTTTTCTGCGGCTCATTTGTTCCTGGCGAATTATTTGACCGGCATGACAAATACCCGTTTGGCAAGCTCGGTATCGAGGAGAAACAGGCCGCTGGAGTCCTTGCCGATGAGACGCAAACGATCAACAATTTGCCCCGCTGTTGCCTCTTCCTCGACCTGTTCCGTGATAAACCAGTCGAGGAAGGCCTTGGCAGCATGATCTCGGACATCAAGGGCTACATCAATGAGATTATTGATTAAACTGGTTACATGCTGCTCATGGGCCAGAACCTGTTCAAAGGCAGCCAAGGGAGTCTCCCATTTTTCTTCCGGTTTGGCAATGGCCTCAAGCCTGGCCTTCCCTCCACGCTCATGGATATAATCATACATCTTTATTCCATGAAACATTTCCTCCTGAACCTGAATACGCATCCAGGAAGCAAAACCGGACAGACTGATTGATTGAAAATAGGATTCCATGGCCAGATAGAGATAACTGGAGTACAGTTCAGCGTTAACCTGCTTGTTAAAAGCTTTTTCCATTTCTTTTTTCATTGCTTAGTCTCCTTGAAAAATATGATAGTTTCTGGGTGCCCCTTCTTTTTACTTGAGGGAATTTAACTTATCTATCAGAGGATAATACTGGTTCAGGCAATGGCAATGATGTGGGAGCAAGAAAAAATGACAGACCAGGAATTAATGAGAGCGGCAATCCACTTGGCAAGAGAGAAAATGCTGGCGGGTGCAGGCGGTCCTTTTGGTGCGATCATTGCACTGGACGGTGTTGTGGTCGCTCAAGGCTGGAACCGGGTCACCTCCAGCAATGACCCCACAGCCCATGCGGAAATAGTCTGTATCCGTAACGCCTGCGCTGCCCTGCAAACCTTTGACTTGACGGGTTACGAGCTCTTTGTCAACTGTGAGCCTTGCCCCATGTGTCTGGCGGCTGCCTATTGGGCCAGACTGAAGCGGATTGTGTACGGTGCGGATCATAATGACGCCGCCGCTATCGGTTTTGCTGATGCCTTTATTTACACCGAGCTGGCCCTGGACAAAGACAACAGGAGTTTACAGATGCAACAACTCCTGTCTCAGGAAGCCAGGGACGGACTTAAACTGTGGTTAGATCTGGAACAGAAAATTCTGTATTGAGGGGCGTTGCTGAGGAGCCAAATGTTGCGCGGTGATTATGTCTCCTGATCATCCAGTCGTTTCATTCCTTCCATCAACATTCCCATAAAACCGCCAATGACCTTATGCCGCATATCCTGAGGAGACAGCCCTTGCACAAACTTGAAGCGGCCATTTTTGAGGGAAAGCACCGCATAGAATGCCTCCTGGGCATCCTTGCCATCAAATATGGCATAGACCAGCTCGCCTTCATTAAAGAGTAACTGCCCCTTCCTTTTGCCTGCCTCTATCTTTAAAGAACCGGTTTTCTGGTTTGAGTTGATCATCTGCAACAACTCAATCGGTGGAATATCGGCAAGCTGTCCAACCATGCCGGAGGAGAGTTCTTCTGCCCGTTGTTGATTGATCGTCGTAATCCTGCCTACCAATAACTTATAGAAAAAGACCTGTAAGGCAGGAAATCGCACCTGCATATGGCGAAAGTTTTTTTTGCTCAGGGTCGCAAGCTCCGTGGGCTCTGTCGCCATAATGGTTGTGGTTACGGTTTCGCCAGACAGCAGGCTCATCTCCCCAAAAACCGCGCCTTTACCCATATCAGCAAGAGTGACCCCATCTTCATCCATGACCTCTACCCGTCCGGAAAGGATGATATACAAATGATCTCCGACATCACCTTTTTGCAGAACCGGGAAACCCCAAGGGCATTTCTCTATTTGCAGTAGAGTTGCCAGATCAAGCAAGTCTTCATCGCTGAGTGGCTGGAAGATTTGAATCCCCCGTAAAAGGCTGGCAAACTGCGAGATATCTTTTAATTTTTCTTTGCGCTGGGCTGCCGCTAGTAACTTCATCTGGACGGTAGCAAATTCTTTTTCCTGCTTAAATTCAAAAGAAATACGTCCACCGCAGCCACCACATTCAAATTTCGATTTCTTTTTTGTCCCCTGAAGATAGCTCTCATAGGCCATATCTTCCGATACCAGCTTGATAATATCCTGGGCCAGAGTCAGGCAGGTTGATTTGGCCGCCGGCAGACGCATTACCCCGCCATCGACGTAAATCTCCTCTCCCATATTATAGAGTGGACAATGTCGTTCTTCTGTAATGATGAAAACCCCGTTACGAAATTGCATCTTGTATCCCGACAAAGAGAGAGAACGGTTAACCTAAATCAGGTTGAGCTGGATTCGTGACTAATCAGAGCGGCCAAACAACATATAAATGACAAAAGCCAGCACGCCGGCGCCGCCAAAGACTACCGGCAATACCTTGTTCATCTGCAGGATGCCATCCACAGTCAGAGTTTGCATGTAGTCAGTGCCACTAGCCCACCATAATGCAACAAAAATAATGATTATAATTAGATCCCGAAATGCCTGTTTATACAAAAGATAAACAATCAGGGCGATAAAAGGAACCAGGAACCAAGGATTGGTAAATAATCCTGCATAATCAACATCCTTAACCTGTTGCTGGATGTGGGTGGACTTAATCCAGACCAGTATGCTGCTTACAAAATCACCCATTTGATTTACACCCCTTCTTCTCCTGTTCCATTTTCTGCAAATTCACCTGGGAGCGGTTAAACACCTGGATGGCACAATAGGAACCACACATGGAGCAGGCTGGCGTTTTGTCGCTCCCGCCTTCATGACGAAAGCGGGCGGCCTTTTCTGGGTCCAGCGATAACTCAATCTGCCCTTTCCAGTCCAATTTATTCCGACGCTCAGCCATCATCCGGTCACGTTCCATGGCCCCAGGAACTCCTTTCACCAGATCGGCGGCGTGGGCCGCAATCTTGGAGGCGATAACCCCTTCGTGTACATCTTCAACATTCGGCAGTTTCAGATGCTCAGCCGGAGTTACATAACAAAGATAATCTGCGCCAGCTGCCGCGGCAATGGCCCCGCCGATTGCCCCGGTAATATGATCATACCCAGGTGCGATATCGGTGACCAGAGGCCCCAGGACATAAAAGGGTGCGTTTTTACACATCTTTTTCTGGAGCAGGACATTGGCGGTGATCTGGTCCATTGGCATATGACCGGGCCCCTCGATGATCACCTGTACCCCGGCATCCCAAGCCCTTTCTGTTAATTCACCCAAGTGAATCAGCTCCTGGATTTGATTGCGGTCGGTGGCATCGGCCAGACAGCCCGGTCGGATCCCATCACCAAGACTCAAGGTCACTTCATGTTCCTTGAGGATAGCCAGCAGATCATCAAAATATTCAAACATTGGATTTTCCTTGTTATGATGGCTCATCCATTCAAGGGTAAAGGAACCGCCACGACTGACCACCCCCATGATCCGTTTCTGTTTATTCAATCGTTTCTGGAGATCGCGATTAATTCCGCAATGGATGGTCATAAAATCAACACCATCTATTGCCTGTTTTTCAATAATCTTGAATATCTGGTCAACGGTTACGTCAACAATCTCTTTTTTGTCCCGTTCCACTGCCTCGGCCACGGCCTGATATATCGGCACGGTACCAAGCGGTACCGGACAGTTGGCGAGGATTCCCCGGCGCACCGCATCCAGATCACCGCCCATGGAGAGATCCATGACCGTATCGGCGCCAGCCTTGACCGCCACCCGTAATTTTTCCAGTTCTTCTTCAAGGCTGGCAATATCCCGGGAAGAACCAATATTGGCATTGACCTTGGTACAGGTATGCTTTCCTATTCCAATAATTTTTTCAAAATCATGATGCCGATTTTTGGTTATGGCAATGGTCCCAAGCGCTACACCCGCCATCAATTGTTCAACGGGAAGAGACTCATAGCGCGCGCAAACTTCAAACAAAGGGGTGACAACACCATTACGCGCGTCCTCTCTAATACTCATAATTATTTTACTCCTTACACGAGGTTGTATCAAAAGATATCAAAAAATCGGGGTATCAAGCCGACAAGTCTTGCCTAGTCAAGTTTATCTAACATGACGATCAATAAACAGTCCTCTTGTTATATATACTGTCTTGGCACAGTTCTCAAGTATCTCATTGCTGACACGCTCTTTTTCATATTGAACTGATGTAGGTTGAAAAAAAGGACACCAATGTTTTGATTACAAACAAAACATTGGTGTCAACATGGAAAGAATCCCATATAGCCGTTACACAAAAGAGTTCCGGGAAGAGGCCCGCTCGGTTAGTCATTGAAAATGGATTATCTGCCGGAGAAGCTGCTACTTTCCTTACCCAAAAACACCCTAGAGGCTTGGGTAAGGGCTGCCAAGGCGGTAAGATTGGGAAAAACAGGCGACCTCTGACAAAGGTAGAAGTGGAACTTACCAAAGTTAAACAAGAATTGATCATCGTCAAGATGGAACATGACATCCTAAAAAAACCGCCGCATATTTTGCCAAGGAGTCGCAGCCAACTATGCGATAATCGATGAGATGCGACTTTCTTACCCTGTGCCCTTACTGTGTCAAATATTATCCATCTTTAGAAGCAGTTATTACACATGGCGATAACGTCCACCTTCACGTCGAGCGCTGGAAGATACCCGTCTTGAAGTTGAGATCAAGGCCATCCATCGTCGAACCAGAAAAAGCTATGGCCCTGAACGCTTGCAGAAGGATTTTGCTGTGCATGGGGTGCAGATAGTGTAGATAGGAATCCACAGGATTAAACGATTGCGCCATGAACTTGAGCTGCAAACAGAAACGAAAATTAAGGCCATGATCAACTCTGCCCATTCGCTGCCGGTTGCAGATAATTTGCTGGCTCAAGATTTTACAGCCACTGCTCCCAATCAGGCTTGGTTGACTGATATTACCTCTATTGCATGGCTTTATCTGGCTGGACATAAGGACATGTACCTGTGAGATCGTCGGTTATGCCATGAATAATAGAATGACCAAAAATCTGGTGAGCCAATCCCTGTTTCAGGTGGTTGCCATGAAACGATCACCTGCAGGTCTGACCTTCCCCCATTTATTCCAGTGTAGAAAACCACGCCCTTTGGGCGTGGTCAGAGTTCAACGGCTCTGCCGGTTGAACAAACTTAGCTC